>JBGARB010000040.1:0-23108 GCA_044230495.1 Rhodocyclaceae bacterium | reverse complement strand
GTACTTCGGTGCGAGCCGGGGCAGCACTGTCTCGCGCATGATGCCGATTTCGTTCCAGATGCGCTCCGCCAATTCCGGATGCCGCGCCTGGAACGCAAGGCTCAACATCAGGTAGTACGGCTTGCTGGCAACGGGCAATTCGTGTTTGCGGATGATGCCGAGGCGCGCCGGGTCATTCGCGATGAGCGCATCGGCCGTCACATCCTGCATGACTGCCGCGTGGATGCGACCGGCCAGCAGTTGCTTGAGCAGCGCATCGCTGCTCATGGTTTCCTGCAGTTCGACGCGCTTCTCGCGCAAATCCTTGACGATCGAGTAGCCCAGCGGTGCACCGAAGATCGCGTTGTCGGCATTGCCGAAACGCGCGCCGTCCCACGTCAGTCGTGTCGAGGGCAGGGTGTACAACGAATAGGCGATGGTGGTCATCCGCCTTGACGGATCCACCGCGCCGGCCTTCATCGGATAGGCGCCGATCCTTTCGCGTTCCTTGAGATGGCTGGCATTGAAGATCGCGTCGACCGCGCCTTTTTCAAGCTGGTCGAGGCAGCGCTTCCATGGGTAGCGCACGAGGCGCACCTTCAGGTTGGGTATCTTCGCCTCGAGCATCTGCACCATCTCCACCGCAACGCCGGGCAACTCGTCCGGAACGCCGCTGCCTTCGGCCATGTAGTAGGGCGGCTGGGCCTTGTCCTCGTAGGCGACGGTGAACGTCACGGTCTGCGCCCCAGACCACTGCGCCGCAACAGTCAGTGCAAGAAGAACCAGGGCACGAAAGACCATACCCCGAGTGTAGCGTTCACGCCAGCGCGAGGCGCGCGCCGAAAAGCAGGAAGGCGACGCCGAGCGTGCGATTGACCCACAGCGCCCAGTGCGGCGCTTCGTTGAGGTGGCGCAGCACCCAGGCCGTGCCGTTGATGAGCAGCGCCTGGTAGAGGCAGTTCATGGCGATGAAAATGATGCCAAGTTGCGCAAAAGCGCGGAATCCGCCTTCCGGCGTGATGAACTGCGGGAAGAACGCCATGAAGAAGACGATCGCCTTCGGATTGAGCAGGGTGACGAACAGGCTGCGGCGAAAGGCATGACCGCCGCCCGGCGCGCTGATGGCCAGCCGCGGCTCGGTTTCGCGCAGCGCCTGGATGCCAAGCCAGGCCAGATAGGCGCCGCCGGCATAGCGAAGGAGGTCGAAGGCCAGCGGGCTGGTCCTGAGCAGTGTCGCGGCACCGATCGCCGCGGCCGCCATCAGGATCGCGTCGCCCGTACTGGTGCCCACCAGCGCCGCGAAACCGGCGCGCCGAGAGCCGGTGGCGGCGCCGAGGATCGCCAGCGTGCCGGGTCCCGGCGAGAGGATCAGCAGCGTGGATGCGATCAGAAAGGCCGGCAGATCGACGACGCCGTTCATGACCGCGCCGTCCCGCCACCAATGTAGTTTGGGCTCATCCGTACACCTTGCACATCAGCGGGCTGACGGTCGGGTTCGAGAACCAGCCGATGGCGGAAAGCGCCGCGATGGCAATCGCTATCCGCCAGATCCAGCGTTGCAGTGGGTCAGGCAACCTCTTCACGGCTGGCCTTGCGACGCTCGTGTTCCTTGAGGTGGCGCTTGCGCAGGCGGATCGACTTCGGCGTGATCTCGACCAGTTCATCGTCGTCGATGAACTCGACGGCGGATTCGAGCGTGAGCTTGATCGGGGTGGTCAGGCGCACCGCCTCGTCGGTGCCCGATGCCCGGACGTTGGTCAGTTTCTTGCCCTTGATCGGATTGACCACCAGGTCGTTGTCGCGGGCGTGGATGCCGATGATCATGCCTTCGTACAGCTTGTCGCCTGGGCTGACGAACATGCGGCCGCGGTCTTCGAGGTTCCACAGTGCGTAGGCGACGGCTTCGCCGTCCTCCTGCGAAATCAGCACGCCGTTGTGGCGTCCGGGCAGGTCGGGCTTGACCGGCGCGTAGTCGTCGAAAATGTGGCTCATCAGGCCGGTGCCGCGCGTCATGGTCATGAAATCGGACTGGAAACCGATCAGGCCGCGTGCCGGGATGTGGTATTCGAGCCGGGTGCGGCCCTGGCCGTCCGATTCCATGTTGGTCAGCTCGCCGCGCCGACGGCCGATTTCCTCCATCACCACGCCCTGGTTGCCGTCTTCGAGGTCGATGGTGAGATTCTCGTAGGGCTCGCACTTCTCGCCGTTGATTTCCTTGTAGACCACGCGCGGCTTGCCGCAGGCCAGCTCGAAGCCTTCGCGGCGCATGTTCTCGAGCAGGATGGTGAGGTGCAGTTCGCCGCGGCCCGAGACGCGGAACACGTCGGCGTCGTCAGTTTCTTCGACGCGCATGGCGACGTTGGTCAGCAATTCCTTCTGCAGCCGCTCGCGAATCTGCCGGCTGGTGACGAACTTGCCTTCGGTGCCGGCCAATGGCGACGTGTTGACCATGAAATCCATGTTCAGCGTCGGCTCGTCCACCGTCATCACCGGCAGGCCGATCGGGTTGTCGCGGTCGGCGATGGTGACGCCGATGCCGATGTCGTCCAGACCCGAGATGATGACGATATCGCCGGCCTCGGCTTCCTCGACGGGGATGCGCTCCAGACCCTGAAAGCCCAGCACCTGATTGATGCGCCCGGAGCCCACTTGCTCCTCGTGGTTCATGATGGCGACGAACTGGCCCGGCTTGATGCGACCATTGAGCACGCGGCCGACGCCAAGGCGCCCGGTGTACGTCGAATAATCGAGGGCCGCGAGCTGCAGTTGCAGCGGCGCATTAGGATCGCCCGCCGGCGGGTGCACGTGCTTGAGCACCGTCTCGAACAGCGCCCGCATATTGTCGGACGTTGCAGCCAGATCCAGCGTCGCGAAGCCGTTGAGCGCCGAGGCGTAGACGATGGGGAAGTCGAGTTGCTCGTCGGTCGCGCCGAGCTTGCAGAAGAGGTCGAAGGTCTGGTCCACCACCCAGTTGGCACGTGCGCCCGGGCGGTCGATCTTGTTGACGACGACGATCGGCCGCAGGCCGAGCGCCAGCGCCTTCTTGGTGACGAAACGGGTCTGCGGCATCGGACCTTCGACCGCATCGACCAGCAGCAGCACGCCGTCGACCATACCGAGCACGCGCTCCACTTCGCCGCCGAAATCGGCGTGGCCGGGCGTGTCGACGATGTTGATGTGCGTGCCCTCGTAATCGATGGCGGTGTTCTTGGCCAGGATGGTGATGCCGCGTTCGCGTTCGAGATCGTTGCTGTCCATCACGCGCTCGTCGACCTGCTGGTTCTCGCGGAAGGTGCCGGATTGGCGCAGAAGCTTGTCTACCAACGTGGTCTTGCCGTGATCGACGTGGGCGATAATGGCGATGTTGCGAAGGGCGCGGGTCATGGTCGGTCCGGGAGCGCGCCGGACGATAGCCCGGCGGATGCGAAAAGGGCGCGCATTTTACCACCGGACAGCCCGCAATTGCCCGTTTTTATTGGATTTTCCGGAGAATACATGCTTGGCATCATCGGTGGCAGCGGGCTGACGGAACTCGGCAACCTGGACATCCGTCGGCGCGAAATCGTGCGCACACCGTGGGGCGAGCCGTCCGGACCGCTGGTCTTCGGCGGCATCGGTGTGGCCGACGTCGTGTTTCTGCCGCGCCATGGCCACGGCCATACGATTCCGCCCCATCGCGTGAATTACCGCGCGAACATCGACGCGCTGCGACGCGTTGGCGTCACGCGGATCGTGTCGGTGGCATCGGTCGGCGGCATTCGTGCCGACCTGGGGCCGGGCCGCCTGATCGTGCCGGACCAGCTGATAGACTACACATGGGGACGCGAGTCGAGTTTCCAGAACGGGCACGCCGATCAGGTGGTGCACGTGGACTTCACCGAGCCGTACGATGCCCATGTGCGCGCCGCATTGCTGGCAGCGGCGGCCTCGCTCGGCGATCCGGCGATCGACGGTGGCGTGTATGCCACGACGCAGGGCCCGCGGCTCGAGACGGCGGCCGAGATCAATCGCCTGGAGCGGGACGGTTGCGACATCGTCGGCATGACCGGCATGCCGGAAGCCGTGCTGGCGCGCGAGGCGGGCTTGCCCTATGCCGCCCTGTGCGTGGTGGCGAACCACGCCGCCGGCCGAGGGGATTCGCGCCACGCGATCCGCTTCGCCGAACTGGAGTCCACGCTGCAAGACGCGATGGGCCGCGTGCGGCGCATCCTCGAATGCCTGTGCAAGGTGTGATCCGTCCCGTCCTGCGCATGGGCGATCCGCGTCTGTTGCGGGTGTCCCGCGCAGTCGCCGATCCGCTAGCCGCCGGGATTTGCGCGCTGTTGGCCGACATGCGGGCGACCATGGCCGCACTCGACGGAGCGGGCCTCGCCGCGCCGCAGATCGGTGTCGACCTGCGCGTGGTGATTTTCGGCAGCGGCAAGGTCAACCCGCGTTATCCGGATGCGCCGCCGGTGCCGCCGACGGTACTCATCAATCCGGTGGTCGATGTGCTGGGCGAGAAGCAGGAAGGCGGCTGGGAAGGTTGCCTCTCGCTACCGGGCATGCGCGGCTGGGTGGAGCGGCCGCTCCGTGTCCGCTATCGCGGCATCGACGAACGGGGCGAACCCATCGACCGCACGGTCGCGGGCTTCCACGCCCGCGTCGTGCAACACGAATGCGATCATCTCGATGGCGTGCTCTATCCCATGCGGATGCGCGATCTGTCGCGCTTCGGTTTCGTCGACGAACTGGCGGCGGCATGACGGGCGAGCGGGCGGGGTGGTCGCGCTACCAACTGATCGTTGCCGTGGCGCTGCTGACCACGGCGGCCGGCAACGCGGCGTTTTTCGGCAAAGTGATGGCGGTGTGGCCGCCTGGCCCGCAGACGGCCGTGCCGCTGCTGGCGCTGGCCGTGGCATTCGCCGCTGTGTCGACGCTGTTGCTGACCCTGTTTGCCATCGGGCCGTTGTTGCGCCCGCTGCTGATTCTTTGGTTGCAGATCGCTGCGTTTGCCGCGTACTTCATGGACAGCTTCGGTGTCGTCATCAATACCGAGATGCTCGACAATGCGGTGCAGACGCAAGCGGCCGAAGCGCGCGACCTGTTCAGCCTGCGTTTGCTGGCGTACTGGCTGGTGCTGGGCATCGTGCCCGGCATCGTCGTATGGCGGCTGCGCCTGCGTCGCGACGGCTGGCTGCGTGCCTTGGCCGCCCGCGCGCTACTGGCAGGTGGCTGCGTTGCCGTGATCGCTTCGTGCGTGCTGGGCCAAGGCGGTTTCTTCGCGTCGTTCATCCGCGAGCACAAGCCGTTGCGCAGCTACGCCAACCCCGCCTATCCGATTTATTCGGCCGTCCGCTACGCCGACTCACGCTGGGTCGATGCCGGCGAAGGGCCGGTCGCCAGGATCGCCGAGGATGCCAGGGTACGCGCAGCGGACCCGCATCGCGAATTCATCGTGCTGGTCGTCGGCGAAACGGCGCGTGCCGACCGCTTTTCGCTCAATGGCTATGCACGTCCGACCAACCCCGAACTGTCGCGCGAGGCAGTGTTCAGTTATCGCAACGTGCGCTCGTGCGGAACCTCCACCGCCGTTTCGGTCCCCTGCATGTTCTCGCTGCTGGGGCAGGCGGACTTCGACGTCAAGTCGGCTCGCCGCCAGGAGAACCTGCTCGACATTATCCAGCGCGCCGGCGCCGCGGTGCTGTGGCTCGACAACAATTCCGACTCCAAGGGCGTGGCCCTTCGCGTGCCCTACGAGAACTACCGCACGCCGGACAGGAACCCGTCGTGCGACGGCGAGTGTCGCGATGAGGGCATGCTGGGGCGGGTGCGCGCATTCGCCGACAGCCAACCGACGGGCGACATCGTCGTCGTGCTGCACGCGATGGGCAACCACGGTCCTGCCTATTACAAACGCTATCCGCCGGCCTTCGAGAAGTTTGTGCCGGCGTGTCACGACAACGACCTTTCGCGCTGCAGTGCCGAGGAGATAAGCAACGCCTACGACAACGCGATTCTCTACACGGATCATTTCCTTGCGCAGGTGATCGCGCTGCTGAAAGACTACGACGACCGCTTCGAGACGGCAATGGTCTATTTCAGCGACCACGGCGAATCGCTCGGCGAGGGCGGCACGTGGCTGCACGGGCTGCCGCTGGCGATCGCACCGGAGTCGCAGACGCATATCCCGGCTGTGTTCTGGTTCGGACGCGGCTTCGACGACGTCGCTCCGGACAAACTCCGCCAGGCGCGCGATGCCGCGTTGAACCACGACCATCTGGCGCATACGATCATGGGCATGCTGGAGATAGATACCCGATCCTATCGCCGCGAACTCGACCTGCTCGCCGACTACCGACCGGAGGACTGGCAATGAATGCCACCGTGACGCAACCACGCAGCATCGAACGGCTTGTCCCCGGCCAGCATGTTTCGGATGGTGCCGGCGTGCGCATCACGCGGCTTCTGTCCCAGCCGCTGCAGCAACGCCTCGATCCCTTCCTGATGCTCGATTTGTTCGGCTCGGACAATCCGGACGACTACATCGCCGGCTTTCCGCCGCATCCGCATCGTGGATTCGAGACTGTGACCTACATGCTCGAAGGCCGCATGCGCCACCGCGACAGCGCCGGCCACGAAGGACTGCTGGGCAATGGCGGCGTGCAGTGGATGACCGCAGGGCGTGGCATCGTGCATTCCGAAATGCCCGAGCAGGAAGCCGGTCGCATGGAGGGATTCCAGCTCTGGTTGAACCTGCCTGCCGCCGACAAGCTGTGCGCGCCCTGGTATCGGGATTTCGCGGCGGGCGATCTGCCGCATGTGAGCGAATCGGGTGCCGAGGTGACGGTGATTGCTGGAACCTGCCGGGACGTCGCGGGGGTGGTGACGCGGGACGTCACGCAGGCGCTTTTCCTCGATGTCGCACTCGCTGCCGGCGGACGCTTTTCCTTGCCCCTCGCTGGGTCGATGAATGCCTTTGTCGTCGCCTATCGCGGTGACGTGTCGGTCGCCGGCGCCACTGCGCCGCTGCGTACCCTGGCGCTGCTCGCCAACGACGGTGATGGCGTGCAACTGGCGTCGGGCGCGGGCGGGCGGGCGATCCTCGTCGCCGGTCGGCCGCTGCATGAACCGATTGCGCAGTACGGTCCGTTCGTGATGAACACGACGCAGCAGATTCACGAGGCGATGGCCGACTACCGGGCCGGGCGCATGGGATGACGCGTCATCTGGAGATGAAGATGCCGCCGCTGCTGGCCACCGCGCTTTGCGGCTGGGCGATGCACGAAATCGACCGGCGCTCGCCGGACACGATTTTCGTTGCGCTGCGGCACCCGTGGCTCGCCGCGGCGGTGGCGGTCATCGGGCTGTTGGTCGTCGTCGCCGGCGTCGTTGCGTTCCGCCGTCATCGCACCAGCGTCAATCCCCTGCGCAGCGACGGCGTCAGCGCCCTGGTGGTCGGCGGCATCTATCGCCACACGCGCAATCCGATGTATGTGGGCATGGTGCTGTGGCTGGCCGCATGGGCACTGTGGCTGGGCAATGCCGCCGCATCGATCGTCGTGCCGATGTTGTGGTACTGGCTCGACGTGTATCAGGTCGCACCCGAAGAGCGCCTGTTGCAGGCGAGATTCGGCGCCGATTTCGACGACTACTGCCGCCGCGTGCGGCGCTGGATCTGACATGACGTTTGCCAGGACACCCGAACCGCCGTATTACGCGGTGATATTCACTTCGCTGCGCACACCCGGCGACGACGGCTATGGCGACATGGCAGCGCGCATGGTCGCGCTGGCGCAGCGCCAGCCGGGATTCCTCGGTGTCGAGAGCGTGCGGGGCAACGACGACGTCGGCATCACCGTGTCGTATTGGGCGAGCGAAGCCGACATCGCGCACTGGAAGGCGGATGTCGACCACCTGGATGCCCAGCGGCGAGGCCGCAGCGGCTGGTATGCGGCGTTCGCCGTGCGCGTGGCGCGCGTCGAACGCGCATACGGCTTTGCTGCAGGGGCTACCGCCGTGTCACCATGACTGTAGTTTCGCGGGCGGGCCGCCATCCGTTGCGCCGCCTGTTCGACTATGCGCGCGGCTACCGGCGCGACGTCGTGCTGGCGACGCTGTTTTCGGCGCTCAACAAGTTGTTCGACGTGTTGCCGGAAGTGCTGATCGGCGTCGCCGTCGATGTGGTGGTGAACGCCGAAAAGAGCTTCATGGCGCGCCACTGGCTGGCATCGCTCGGCTTCGCCGACACCTGGTCACAACTGGTCGTGCTGGGCTTGCTCAACATCGTCGTCTGGCTGGGTGAATCCTGGTTCGAATATCTCTATGCGTTGCGCTGGCGCAATCTTGCGCAGAACCTCCAGCACGACCTGCGCATGGACGCCTACGCGCACCTGCAACGCCTCGAGATGGCGTTCTTCGAACGCCAGCGCACCGGCAACCTGATGTCCATCCTCGGCGACGACATCAACCAGATGGAGCGCTTCGTGAATGGCGGCGCCAACCAGATCATCCAGGTGATCTGCTCGTCGCTGCTGATCGGTACCGTGTTCTTCGTGCTGCAACCGCAGCTGGCGCTGATCTCGCTGCTGCCGGTTCCGTTCATCCTCATCGGCGCCTTCTGGTTCCAGCGCCGCCTCGCGCCGCGCTACGCCGACGTGCGGCAGGCCGCAGGCGACGTTGCCGCACGGCTCAACAACAACCTGCTCGGCATCGCCACCATCAAGGCCTTTGTCGCCGAGGACTTCGAGTCCGCCCATCTGGCCAATGCCAGCAGCGACTATCGCGCCCGCAATGCCGAAGCCATCCGCTACAGCGCCGCCATCACGCCTGTGATTCGGATGGCCATTCTGGCCGGCTTCACGGCGACGCTGGTCTATGGCGGTTGGCTGACGATTCATGGCGAGTTGGCCGTCGGCGCGTATTCCGTGCTGGTCTTCCTGACCCAGCGCTTGCTCTGGCCGCTGACCGGGCTGGCCGATGTCGCCGACATGTACCAACGCTCCATGTCGGCCACGACGCGCGCGCTCGATCTGCTCGCTACACCGATCGCGATCCCCTATGCCGGGCAGCGGCTGGCCCCGGGCACCGTACGCGGTGCGCTGCGTTTCGAGCATCTCGATTTCGCCTACGAGGACACTCCGGTGCTGCGCGATGTCAGCGTCGTGGTGCCCGGCGGGCACACGGTTGCCTTCGTCGGCGCCACCGGCTCGGGCAAGAGCACGCTGGTCAAGCTGTTGCTGCGCTTCTACTCGCCGCAGCGAGGGCGCATCCTGCTCGATGACTTGGATATTGCCGGCCTTGATCTGGCCGATGTGCGGCGCTCGATCGGGTACGTTGCGCAGGATGCCTTCCTCACCGATGGCACCGTGGCCGAGAACATCGCCTACGGCGACCCGCGGCCGGACGAATCGCGAATCCGTCGTGCCGCCGAGCAGGCCGAGGCGCTCGAATTCATCGGGCGGCTGCCGCTCGGATTTGCCACCCGCGTCGGCGAGCGGGGACAAAAGCTCTCGGGCGGCCAGCGCCAGCGGTTGGCGCTGGCGCGCGCGATCTATCGCGATCCGCCGGTCTTCGTCTTCGACGAGGCGACCAGCGCAGTGGATAACGAAACCGAGGCGGCGATCCAGCGCAGCCTGGTTGCCGTTGGCGCCGGGCACACGTCGATCGTGATCGCGCATCGGTTGTCGACGGTGCGCAGTGCCGATTGCATCCACGTCATCGACGCAGGGCGAATTGTCGAATCCGGTACGCATGCCGAACTGGTGACACAGGACGGTGCCTACGCCGCGCTGTGGCGGCTGCAAACCGGAGAATCCGTCGCGCGGCCCGAAGATTGCAGCAGGCCTTCAACGCGATGACGATGCCGTGACGGCTTCATGTCATCGCTTGACAGACGCACGGGGCACACCTAGATTGCGCCGACCACGACCAGCGACGAGGAGCAAGCATGAAACGCCGTGACTTCCTGAAATCTTCCGGATTTCTCACCGCATCGGTGGCCACGTTCGGACTGCAAGGTTGCATGGGCGGCGGCACGTCCACGAAAAACGAGCACAAATTCCCCCAAGGCATCGCATCGGCCGATCCGCGCCCGGACAGCATCGTGTTGTGGGTGCGCTGCGTTCCGTTTGCTGAAGACGACGTGCGGACGTCGAGTGCCAGCGACATCTCGGTGACGCTGCGCGTGACCACTGCTGCCACCGCCGTCGGGGAAGGCGCTTCGCTGGCTGGCGACTCGGTCGCCGAAACGACCCTGACCGCGATGCAGCGCTGGGATCACACCATCCGCCACAAGCTCTCAGGCCTCGCCGCCGGCACGACCTACTACTACCAATTCAGCGTCGCGGGCAGCAAGTCCAGCGTCGGCCGCTTCAAGACCGCGCCGGCGACCAGCGCGTCACCGGGGCAACTCAAGTTCGCGTTGCTCTCGTGCCAGGACTGGAGCGTCAACCACTGGGGCACGCTGACCGATCTGGTGGCCAGCGAAGCCGACCTCGACTTCTTCCTGCATGTCGGCGACTACATCTACGAAACGGTCGGCAAGGCCTTCCAGAGCGGCGCCGTCGAGGCGCGGCATGGCCAGCTGATCTTCCCCAACGGCACCGCCAGTGCCGACGGATCGAGCTACGCCACCTCGACCGACGACTACCGGTATCTCTACAAGCGCTATCGCTCGGACCCGCGACTGCAGGCACTGCACGAGCGCTACGCGATGATCGCCGTATGGGACGATCACGAGTTCTCCGACGATTGCTGGGGCGACGCCGAGACCTACTCCAACGGCTCCTTCAATCCGGCCACCGGCGCCGGCGACAACACGCACCAGACGGCGCGTCGGCGCAGCGCCAACCAGGCGTGGTTCGAGCACATGCCGGCCGACGTGACCTTCGACGACAGCGTGGCGGGTTTCCAGACGATCAAGATCTATCGCGACTTCCAGTTCGGCACGCTGGCGCATCTGATCATGACCGACCAGCGGCTGTACCGCTCCGACCACATCGTGCCGGAAGCGGTGCCCAACCCGGCCAACGGCCAGCCGCTTGGCGACATTGGCGCGCGCTACTTCGTGCCCGAACCGCTGCTGTACGACCAGCTCGAGGCCGCCAAGATGGCGGCGGCGGGCGGCTCGCTGGCGCTGGTGTCGATCCTCGGCGCGACGCAGCGGGAATGGTGGAAGACGAAAATGAAGGCAGCCACGGCGACGTGGAAGCTGTGGGGTTCCGAACTGATGCTGCTCAAGCAGGGACTCAACGGCACCGACGCCATCGCCACCTTGCTCGCCTTGCAGGCGGCGGCAACCGTCGGACCGCAGGTCGCCTTCGGCGTGATCAAGCCGGACATTCAGGCCAAGGGCATCAACTCGACCTACATCCCGGCCGACAAGAAGGCGGCGCTGGCGCCGTACTTCACGCGCTTCGTCATCAATGCCGATGGGTGGGACGGCTTCGACGCGGAACGCCGCGACCTGATGAGTCACCTGAAGTTGAACGGGATCACGAACGTCGTCGCACTCACCGGCGACATCCATGCCTTCTATGCCGGCGAGGTGCGCGACGACTATCGCGCGGAGAACGGCGGAATGGCGGTGATGACCGAGATCGTCACCGCCGGCGTGTCCAGCGATTCCTTCTTCAGCTACCTGAAGAGTGCGGTCGGTTCGCTGTCGAGCGATCTGGCGCCGCTGGTGTTCTACAACGTCACCGTGCCCGTGCCGCAACTCGGCAACATTACGTTCAGCATCGATCTGCTCGATTACACCTTGGGCAAGGCTGCGCCGAACCTCGACGGCCTCAAGGCGCAGACGCGCCACGCCGTCCGTACCGCGCTGGCCAAAGCCGGGGCGCCAGAATCGCTGCTCGAATCGACGACCGACCAGTTGCTCGCCGGCATTGCCGCCGATCCGTCTTTCAACACGCAATTGCTCGGCCTAGCGCAGGCCTTGGCGAGCCTCAACAGCAATCCGTGGCTCAAGCACGTCGATACGGATGCTCAGGGCTACACGATCGTCACGGTGACGCCGGCCGAGACGAAGGCCGAGTTCCGCAAGGTGCATCGGCAGGTCGGCCTTTCCGCGCCGACGGCTGTCGTTGCAACGCGCACCACGGTGCGCGTTGCGGCGGGGACAGCTGCCGTCAGCGTCGGTTGATTGGCCCTCACCCCGATCAGGACGCAGGCGAAATGCCGGCGTCCTGTTCTTCAGGTACCTCTCATGGCCCGCCACATCGGGATGAAGACCTCGCGGATGCGGGCGTAGCTTGGTCGGGCGTCGGCCGCGGCGGCATAGCGCCCCAGATGCGGGTATTCGTCGAACGGCAAGGCGGTACGGGCGTAATACAACGGCGGGATCGTGGCGCAGTCGGCAAGCGAAAATTCGCCGCAGACCCACTCGCGCGTCGCCAGCCGGGCATCGAGTTCGGCGTAGGACAGGCGCAGCATTTTCTCGGCCTTCTCCAGTTGATCGGTGCCGAACTGGCGGAACCCGATCTTCTGGAATAGCAGGGTCACCACCGCATCGTTCAGGTAAAGATCGGCGATGCGATCCCAAAGACGCACTTCGCGCGCGGCGTCGGGGTCCGTCGGTATCAACCGCGTGCCGCCTGGGTGATGTTCCTCAAGGTACTCGATGATGATCGTCGATTCGGGGACCCGTTCGCCTTCGGGCGTCACCAGCAGCGGGATCTTGCCGCGGGGATGGAAGCGTTCGAATTCGGCGCGCGCCGCAGGGTCGCCAATATTCACGATGACAGGCTCGAACGGCGTCTGCTTTTCGTACAGGGCGATCAGCGTCTTTTGCGAGTAGGTTGAAACGGGGTGGTAATGGAACTGCATCGTGCGCTCCAATCGTCGGGACATTGCGACAAAACTTTACGCCCATCATCGGATGCGCGGGGGCGGCTTACGATAGCGGCGTCACGCGCCAAATAATTGAAGGAGCGATCATGAGCAAACACCTACCGGCAGTTCTGATCTGCACGGCAGCCTTGGCCGGATGTGCCACGGCCGTCGCGCCGGTCAATTTCGAACTGGTTGACGAGCGTGCGGCGATCCACAAGGGTACGCTCGACCCGGCCAGGCAGGGCATGACGGTGGCCGTCGGCGAGCGAACCTACACCGGCTTTTATGTCGTCGCCACCGACAACGTGACGACGACCGCGATCCCGACGTTCAGCCGGCGCTGGTTTCCCAGCGAGACCCGCTCGTCGGTGACCTCGAACATCGCCCGTGCGCATCTGCGCTCCGCCGACGGATCGCATCTTTCGTGCGAGTTCATGTACGAAGGCGAGCGGGCGGTCGGCAGTTGCCGCACGCAAGCGGGCGTGGCCTACCAGTTCGTCGCCGGAAACTGACGCTCAGCCGGCCGGCAGATCGGCCGCCTGCACGAGGAACACCTTGCCTTCGGCGGTGTCGGTATCGAGCCAGACCACAGGCAGATCGGGGAACGCTTCCTCTACGAGATCGCGGTTGTGGCCGACCTCGATGGCAATGACGCCGTCGTCGGTCAGATGCGGCCGGGCGCTGGCCAGGATGCGGCGCACGACATCCAGGCCATCGTCGCCGGCGGCCAGCGCCAGTGCCGGCTCGTGGCGATATTCGGGTGGTAGCGCCGCCATTGCCTCCGCCGTCACATAGGGCGGATTGCAGACGATGAGATCGTACCGGCGGTCGGCCGGGATCTGCGCGAACAAGTCCGACTCGATCAGTTCGATGTGCGCTTCCAGTCCATAGTCGGCGACATTGTGCACCGCCACGGCGAGCGCCTCCGCCGAGATATCGACCGCATCGACCTGCGCGTTCGGGAAGGCATGGGCCATGAGGATGGCGAGGCATCCCGATCCGGTACACAGATCGAGCGTGCGCTCCACGAACGCCGGTTCGGTGATCCAGGGCGCGAAGCCATCGGCCAGCAATTCGGCGAAATACGAGCGCGGCACGATCACGCGCTCGTCGACATGGAAGCGGAAGTCGCCCAGCCAGGCCTCGTGGACGAGGTAGGCGGTTGGTACGCGATGCACGATGCGGCGCTCCAGGGCGGCGAGCAGCGCCAGGCGTTCGTCGCGCGTGAGGCGCGCGTCGAGCAGCACGTCGAGCCGGTCGCGGGGTACGTGCAGCAGCGCGGTGATCAGCCACACCGCTTCGTCCCAGGCGTTGTCTGTGCCGTGGCCGAAACACAGCCCGGCCTCGGTGAAGCGGCTGACCGACCAGCGCAGCCAGTCGCGCAGCGTTTGCAGGTCGTCGGTCGTGGTGATCATGCGAGTAGTCGTGCGAAGGCGCGTTCGTAGATTGCCGCCAGCGGTTCGAGATCGGCCAGCGCCACATGTTCGTCGACCTTGTGGATGGAGGCGTTGACCGGGCCGAACTCGACCACCTGATCGCATATCCCGGCGATGAACCGGCCGTCCGACGTGCCGCCCGTCGTCGACAGCGCCGTTTCGATGTCGGTGACCTCGCGGATCGCCTCGGCCAGTGCCGTGCTCAATGTGCCGGGCTCGGTCAGGAAGGGCTTGCCGCCGAGCGTCCAGTGCAGGTCGTAATGCAGGCCGTGGCGATCGAGGATCTCATGCACCCGCGATTGCAGCGCATCGACGGTGCTCGCCGTCGAAAAGCGGAAGTTGAACGCCAGTTCGAAACGCCCGGGTACGACGTTGGTGGCGCCCGTGCCGGCATGCGCGTTGCTGATCTGGAAGCTGGTCGGCGGGAAATGCGCGTTGCCCGCATCCCAGTGTGTCGCAGCCAGTTCGGCGAGCGCCGGCGCCGCAAGGTGGATCGGGTTGCGGGCCAAATGCGGGTAGGCGACGTGGCCTTGCACGCCGTGCACCAGGAGCGTGCCGGACAGTGAGCCGCGGCGCCCGTTCTTGATCGTGTCGCCCAGTTGGGCTGTGCTCGTCGGTTCGCCGACGATGCAGGCATCGAGTCGAACGCCGCGCGCGGACAGCGCCTCCACGACTCGGATCGTGCCGTTGATCGCGTCGCCTTCCTCATCGGACGTGAGCAGGAAGGCCATCGCGTTTGAAACTACAGTCGTGGCGGGACGGCGGTCGTCGCCGAACAACCGCTCGCAGGCGACGATCGCGGCGGCCAGCGACGATTTCATGTCCGCCGCGCCGCGCCCGTACAGCTTGCCGTCGCGCTCCGTCGGCGCAAAGGGTGGCGAGGCCCACATCGCAGCATCACCCGGCGGCACGACATCGGTATGGCCGGCGAAGCAGACCAACCGCTTGCTGCCGCCCCCAGCCGGATCGCGCCGCGCCCACAAGTTGGCCACGCCGCCGGCATCGATGCGTTCGCAGACGAAGCCCAGCGGCGCCAGCCGCGCGGCGATCAGGTCGAGGCAACCCGCATCGTCCGGGGTGACCGACGGGCGTTCGATCAGCTGGCGCGCCAGCGCGAGCACATCCCCCGGTGCCGCCATCAATTGTCCAGCTTCAGCGTGAATTCGCTGAACGAAGTGCCTGGCGGACTCGAGCGCGTGACCTCCTCGTCGGTGGTCGCCTTCTTGGGTGCGGTCGGCGACGCTGCATTGTTGATGACCTGTTGAAGGTTGTTGGCCGAATCGGCGTTGGCCAGCGCTTCGTCGAGCGTGATGATGCCATCGCGATACAAGGTGAAGAGCGCCTGCTCGAAGGTCTGCGAGCCGGGCACCATCGAGTTTTCCATGGCGTCCTTGATCTCGTTCAGTTCGCCCTTTTCGATCAGTTCGCCGATGTAGCGCGAATTCATCAGCACTTCGACGGCGGCCACACGCGAGCCGTCGGGCTTCTTGCACAGGCGTTGCGAGATGATGCACTTGAGGGTCACGCCAAGGTCCGCAAGCAGCGCCGGCCGGTTCTCAAGCGGATAGAAGCTGATGATGCGGCTCATCGCGTGGTAGCTGTTGTTGGCGTGGAGCGTCGCCAGGCACAGGTGGCCGGACTGGGCATACGCGATGGCCATGCCCATGGTCTCCTTGTCTCGGATTTCGCCGATGAAGATTACGTCCGGGGCTTGCCGCAGGGCATTCTTGAGGCCGATCTGGAAGGCCTTCGTGTCGGACCCGACCTCGCGCTGATTGACGATCGACTTCTTGTTCTTGAACAGGAACTCCAGCGGGTCCTCGAGCGTCAGGATGTGGCCGGTGACGTTCATGTTGCGGTGGTCGAGCATCGAGGTCAGCGTCGTCGATTTGCCCGAGCCGGTGGCGCCGACCATCAGCACCAGGCCGCGCTTCTCCATGATGACGTCCTTGAGCGAAGCGGGCAGGCCGAGCGTATCGAATTTCGGAATATCCGTCGGGATGTAGCGCGCGACCAGCGCTGGCGTGCCGCGCTGATAGAAGCACGACAGCCGGTACACACCGATCTCGGGCACGACGACGCGGGTCTGCAGTTCCTTGGTGTCCTCCAGCTCTGCGAGTTGGGTCTCGTTGAGCACCTCGGCGAGCAGGCCGCGTATCGCGGCGAGGTCGAGCACCTGAGGATTGACAGGCACCGCGATGCCGTTGATCTTGATCGTGATGGGCGCACCGCAGGAAAGGAACAGGTCGGTCGCCTTCTTCTCCGACATCAGCCGGAACAGCTTGTCCATCGTGCCCATGTGGTTTCCTTCTCAGTCGCCGCGCAACAGTTCGTTGATGCCGGTCTTGGCGCGCGTCTGCGCGTCGACGCGCTTGACGATGACGGCGCAATACAGGCTGTAGCTGCCGTCCTTCGATGGCAGGTTGCCGCTGACCACGACCGAGCCTTCGGGGATGCGGCCATACAGCACTTCGCCGCTGGCGCGGTCGTAGATCTTGGTGCTTTGGCCGATATAGACACCCATCGAGATCACGCAGTTGTCCTCGACGACGACGCCCTCGACGACTTCGGAGCGCGCGCCGACGAAGCAGTTGTCGCCGATGATCGTCGGGCCGGCCTGCAGCGGTTCGAGCACGCCGCCGATGCCGACGCCGCCTGACAGATGCACGTTCCTGCCGATCTGTGCGCACGAGCCGACGGTGGCCCAGGTGTCGACCATCGTGCCTTCATCGACGTAGGCGCCGATGTTGACGTAGCTGGGCATCAGCACGACGTTGCGGCCGATGAAGCTGCCGCGTCGAGCCGTCGCCGGTGGCACGACGCGAAAGCCGCCGGTCTGGAAACGGTGCGCGTCGTAATGCGCGAACTTGGTCGGCACTTTGTCCCACCAGCGCATCGGCCCGCCGTCGAGCAGCGCGTTGTCCTCGAGGCGGAAGGACAGCAGCACCGCCTTCTTCAGCCATTGATGCGTTGTCCATTGCTGCGTGCCCGCCTCGCGCGTGGCCACGCGCAGCCGGCCGGCATCGAGCTCGCCCAGTACGTGCTGCACGGCTTCGCCGATGCGTGCCGGCGCCGTACCAGGGCTGAGCGCAGCGCGATCTTCCCATGCTGCTTCGATGATCTGGCGCAGTTCGTCGTGTTCAGTACTCATCAGGACTCCCGTTTCAATGTCGAACAAAATGCCTCGATGCGCGCGGCGGCCTCGATGCAATCATCGGGCTGCGCCACCAGCGCCATGCGCACGAAACCGCTCCCCGGATTGCCGCGCACGGTTTGTCGCGCCAGAAAGCTGCCGGGCAGCACGACGACATTTTGCTGGCGCGCAAGGCCCAACGCAAATTCGGTATCGGAAAGGCCGGTCGGCGACGTGTCGGCCCACAGGTAGAAGCCGGCGTCGGGCACGGCGCAAGGCAACAGACGCGCGATGCGTGGCGTGACCTCGGCGAACTTCCGTGCATACAGACGGCGGTTTTCGCGCACATGGCCCTCGTCGTCCCACGCCGCTGCCGAGGCGGCCTGCACGGCCGGATTCATTGCGCAGCCGTGGTAGGTGCGATAGCGCAGGAAGGCGCCGACCAGCTTCGCGTCGCCGGCGACGAAGCCCGAGCGCATGCCGGGCACGTTGGAGCGCTTGGACAGGCTGTGGAAGACGACCAGATTGCGATAGTCGTCGCGGCCCAGCGCCTGCGCCGCGGTCAGCGCGCCCAGCGGCGGCGCGGCCTCGTCGAAGTAGATCTCCGAATAGCACTCGTCGGCGGCGACGATGAAGCCGTGCCGATCGGCCAGCTCGAAAATCCGCCGCCAGTCGTCGAGCGAAAGCACCTTGCCGGTGGGGTTGCCCGGCGAGCAGACGAAGACGAGTTGCACGCCCGCCCAGTCGGGCTCGCGCAGCGCATCCCAGTCCATCGCGAAGTCATCCTCGGGGCGCGTGTCGAGAAACAGCGGCTGCGCGCCGGCCAGCAGCGCCGCGCCTTCATACACCTGATAGAACGGATTCGGACAAATCACCTTTGCCGGACGATGGCGGTCGATCACCGTCTGCACGAAGGCGAACAGCGCCTCGCGCGAACCATTGACCGGCAGCACCTGGGTTTGCGGCGACAGCGCCGTGAGCGCGAAGCGGCGCTTCGCCCAGCCGGCGATCGCCTCGCGCAGCGCATCGCTGCCCTGCGTGGTCGGATAGTGGGCGAGCGTGGGCAGGGCGCGTGCCAGCGCCTCGGTCACGACGGCGGGCGTCGCATGCTGCGGCTCGCCGATCGACAGCTTGATCTCGCGCGATGGCACCGGGCCGGCGCCTTGAAAACACAGTCGCGGCGACACGGCGGCAAGGTCCGCCGGCGCGGCGAACAACTGCCGCAGCCGCTCGAAAGGGTAGGGCTGCAGGAGGCCGAGATCGGGGTTCATCCGCGTGTGTTCGATTGCGGCGCGAATGCGGCCAGTTCGACCCGCGGCGCCGGCTGCCAACCCTTCTTGCGGTATTCGGCAACGACGTTGGTGAAGATGCCGCCGCGAACGAAGAAACGGGCGGTCAGGCGCATGAAGCGCGGCTTCACCACGGCGACCAGATCGTCGAGGATGCGGTTGGTGACATCCTCGTGGAAATGGCCTTCGTCGCGGAAGCTCCAGACATAGAGTTTCAGGCTCTTGAGCTCGACGCAGCGTTTGTCGGCGATGTAGTCCAGTGTCAGCGTGGCGAAGTCGGGCTGCCCCGTTTTGGGACAAAGGCACGTGAATTCAGGGATTTCCATGTGAATCTGGTAATCCCGCCGGGGGGCCGGGTTGGCAAAGGTCTCGAGTGACTTGGCGATCTGGCTGGGCATGGCGGACGGACGTGGCGACGGACGGGGCTGGCGCGTGGCGCGAGGGCGGGCTGGTCGTCTATTATGCCGGGGCTTTTCTCGTCATTTGCCTCCGGCAACCCCCACTGTGCGTCTCGTCAAGCTGAAACTCGCGGGCTTCAAGTCTTTCGTTGAGCCCACCACCGTCCTATTCCCGGGCCAACTCGCCGGCGTCGTCGGCCCCAACGGCTGCGGCAAGTCGAACATCATCGATGCCGTCCGCTGGGTGCTGGGTGAGTCGAAGGCGTCCGAATTGCGTGGCGAGTCGATCCAGGACGTGATCTTCAAGGGCTCGGGCAACCGCAAGGAAGTCTCACGCGCCAGCGTCGAGCTGTTCTTCGACAACGCCATGGGCCGCGCCGCCGGACAGTGGACGCAATACGCGGAAATCACCGTCAAGCGCGTGCTCGACCGTGAAGGCAATTCGAGCTACTACATCAACAACCTGCACGTCCGCCGCCGCGACGTCATCGACCTCTTTCTGGGCACCGGCCTCGGCCCGCGCGCCTACGCCATCATCGGTCAGGGCATGATTTCGCGCATCGTCGAGGCCAAGCCCGAGGAATTGCGCTTCTTCCTCGAGGAGGCCGCCGGCGTCACCAAGTACAAGGAGCGGCGCAAGGAAACCGAACACCGCCTTGACGACGCGCGCGAGAACCTCGCCCGCGTCGATGACATCCGCAATGAGCTGGAGACGCAAGTCGGCCGGTTGGAAGGACAGGCCGAGGTGGCGCAGCGTTATCGGGCCCTGCATGCGGACCTCGCGCAGACGCAGGCCGTGCTCTGGCTCAAGCGGCGCAACGATGCGCGCGCCGACGCCCGCAAGCTGGCAACGCAGGTCGACGAGACCGTGCTGCGCGTCGAGGCCGAAACGGCCCGCCTGCGCGAGCTGGAAAGCGAAGTCGAGCGCGCCCGCGAGGCGCATTTCGCGGCATCCGATTCGCTGCACGCCGCGCAGTCCGAAATGTATGCCGCGAATGCCGAGGTCGGGCGGCTCGAAAGCGAGATCCGCCACCTTGTCGAATCGCGTCAGCGGCTGGCCGCACGTATCGGCCAGTTGGGCATCGAACAGACGCACTGGCAAGGGCAACTCACCGCACTGACGCAGGACGAAACGCGCTGGAGCAGCCTGCTGGAGAACGCGCGTGGCCGCGCTGCCGTGGCGGGCGAGCGCCACCGCGAGGCGGCCGCACGCGTGCCGGAGGCCGAAGCGGCCGTGCGCGCGGCGCAGACCCAGCTTGGCGAGACGCGCCGCGAACTGGCCGAAGTCGAACAGGCCGTGCGCCTTGCCGAGGCCGACAAGGGGCATGCGCAGCGCGCGATGCAGAATCTCGCCGAGCGCGGCCAGCGGCTGGAAAGCGATCGTCGCAATCTGCAGGCGCCCGATCAGGCTGCGCTCGCGATGGCACGCGAAGCGGATGCGGCCGGACGGCAACAGGCGGGCGATGCCCAGCAATCGGTGCAGCAATTGCAGGAGCGCGTGCCCAAGGCCGAAGCGGCGCTGCGCACGGCGCGCGACGCCTTGCAGGCCGCTCATCGGCGCGCCACCGAGACGCGTGCCCGTCACGAAGCGCTCGCGGCGCTGCAGGCCCGCGTCGCCCCGCGCGGCGACCTGCGCCAATGGCTTGCCGAGCATGGCCTGGCCGACGCGCGCCCGTTGTGGCAGTCGATCACGGTCGAAGCCGGCTGGGAAACCGCCGTCGAAGCCGTGTTGCGCGAGCGATTTTCGGCATTGCCGGCGGATCTGGAAACCGCCCGCCGGGCACTGGCCGGCAAGGCACCGGGCATCGTCACACTGGCCCTCGACGGCGTCGCCGGCGGGGCGCCTGCGGGCAACCTGCGCACAAAGGTGGCTTGCAGCGATCCACGCTGGAGCCGCGTGCTCGACGAATGGCTTGCCGGCGTCGATGGCGTGGACGATCTCGGTGCCGCCCTGCCGGTGGCGGCTGGCACGCGCGTCTCCCGGCAGGGGCATCTGGCCAGTCCGGCGGGCCTGACCCTGTATGTGCCCGATGCCGCCACGCACGGCGTCATCGAACGCGCACGCGAAATCGAAGCGCTGGCGGCACAGGGCGCCGCGCTGGCCGACGAGGAGGCAGCGGCACGCGCGCTCGTGCAGGGCGCCGAGCAGACGCTGGCTGCCGCACAAACCGAATTGACGGCCGCGCGCCGCACCCTGCAGGAAGCGCAGCAGCGCAGCCATGCCGCCCAAGTCGAGCTGCTCAAGCTGACGCAGGCGCAGGCGCGCTACGACGAACGCGTTGCCCAGATCGACGCCGATCTGGCGGATGTCGCGCGTCAGCGCGCCGCCGAGCAGGGTCGGCATGACGACGCGCGCGAGCAGGGGGCCTTGCACGCCGGCCGCACCGAGGACGTCCGCAAGCGGCTGGAGCAGGCGCAGGAGTCGCTGCGCAACGCCGATACCGCCTTGCGCGAGGCGCGGGCGTTGGAGCAACAGCTCGCACGCGAGGCGCAAGAAGCCGGATTTTCGGAACGCGAATGCGTCTCCAAGCTGGAGGACAACCAGCGCGCCAACACGACCGCCAATGCGCAGGTCGATCGCATCGTTGCCGAGTTGGCGACGGCGCAAGCCGAAGCGGCCGGCATCGCCGAGGACGGCGTGCAGCAGCAATTGCATACCGCGCTCGATATCCGTCAGGCACGCGAGGCGGCGCTGGCCGGGCAGCGCGACGTGCTCGAAGCGGCGGCGGCGCACCTGCGCGGTCTGGACGAATCGCGCCTCAAGCTGGAGCAGGAGCTGGCGCCGCTCAAGGAGCGCATCAACGAACTGCGCCTGAAGGCGCAGGCCGCCGCACTGGGCGAGGAACAATACGCCGCGCGGCTGGTCGAGGCCGGCATCGCCGACGAGGCCGCCGAGGCGGCGTACGCCGATGCGCTGGCCAGGGCCCCGCGCGAATCCGCGATGCAAAGCGAGATCAACCGGCTCGGCGCGGAGATCGAGGCGCTTGGCCCGGTCAATTTGGCGGCGCTCGAAGAGCTGGCCACGGCGCGCGAGCGCAAGGGCTTTCTCGATGCGCAATCGACCGATCTGGCCGAGGCCATCGGCACGCTGGAAGGTGCCATCCTGCGCATCGACCGCGAAACGCGCGAGCAATTGCAGGAAACATACGACAAGGTCAACCGGCAGTTCGGCACATTGTTCCCGCAGCTCTTCGGCGGTGGCGAAGCGCGGCTGGTGCTCACCGGCGAAGAGATTCTCGATGCCGGCATCGGCATCATGGCGCAACCGCCGGGCAAGAAGAACTCGACGATCCATCTGCTGTCCGGCGGCGAAAAGGCGCTGACCGCCATTGCGCTGGTGTTCGCGTTGTTCCAGCTCAATCCGGCGCCTTTCTGCATGCTCGACGAAGTGGATGCGCCACTGGACGATTCGAACACGGTACGATTCTGCGATATGGTCAAGCGCATGTCCGTGGCAACGCAGTTCATCTTCATTTCGCACAACAAGATCGCCATGGAAATGGCCCAGCAACTGATCGGCGTCACCATGCAGGAGCAGGGTGTTTCCCGCGTGGTCGAGGTCGACATTGCCGAGGCGATGCGCCTTGCGGACAACACGGTGGCGGCCTGACCGCGGAGCAACACGATGAGTGATCTGCAACTGGCTTTGATTGGCGCCGGCGTGCTGGCGGTGCTGGGCGTCTGGGCCTACAACCACTGGCAGGAACGCGGACTGCGTCGACCAACCGATGACCTTTTCCTCGGTGGTGGCGACAGACCATCCGCGAGTGACGCGACGTCCACCGCCGAAGCCGACGCCGCGCGCGCCGAGCCGATGTTTGCCGAGCCTGCGCCTGCAGCGGACGAGCCGCCGGTCGGCATGGCAAGGCCTGACGACGTGCCGATCGACGCCACGCCGGCGGCATTGCCCACGGACACCCATCCGGCCGATGCGTTGATCGATTGCATCGTCAGCTTCTCGCCGCGCGAGCCGATCGCTCCTGCGGCGGTCTGGGCGGCGCAGGCGCTGTGGAACAGCACCGTGAGCAAACCGCTGCGTTGGCTGGCGGCCGATGCC
>JBGARB010000039.1:0-23337 GCA_044230495.1 Rhodocyclaceae bacterium | reverse complement strand
GCAGGAAGCCGACCTCGCCCGCCGACTCGAACCAGATGTCCTGCCATGTCGCATGATCGGCCCGCGCGAAACCCGGCAGCGGCAATTCGGGCAGGGCGGCAGCAGCTTCTCCAAAGGCCAGCGTCGCCGGCAGCTTGATCGGCAGGGCCGTGTCGTTTGAAACTACAGTCGTGGCGGTACGGCGGGTGCCGGATTCGCCGTCCGCGTCGCCACGACGCATCCCCTGCGCGGACGCTTTGTCGCCGCGCGCGATGTGGCCGATCCAGACCGCGCCGTCGGTCGTCGCGCGCAGCAGCGCATTCTCGCGGCGGCCGATGACGTCGCCGGGCGTCCCGCGCAACCGCGCTTCGGGCCAGGCATCGAAGATCCGGCACGCCTCACCGAGCCAGACATCGGCCACGCCGGGAAAGCCGTCCGCCGAGCGTACCTTGGCGAGCACCGTCGCCGTGTCGTCGCGTGCCCAATCGATGGCGCGCATGGCCTGCGGCACCAGCGGCTGCCAATGCGACGCGTCCGGACGCTGCGGCACGAAGTCGCCTGCCGCCACACGGGCCACGGCATCGAGCACGGCGCACACGGCGGCCTCCGTGACTTCATGGCGATACAGGCTGCCCTTGCTCGCCGCGCGCAGCGCGAACGCGGCGCTCGCCCACACCGGGCCGGCATCCATTTCGGCTTCGGCCTCCAGCACCGTGACGCCCCATTCGCGCTCGCCGCGCAGGATGGCGTGATCGAGCGCGCTCGGTCCGCGGTCGCCCGGCGGCCCGGGGTGCACGACCAGGCAGCGCACCTGCCGCCACACGGATTCGGGAATCGCCCGCCGCAAGTAGGGCGCGATGATCAGGTCGGGCCGGAACAGCGCCACGGCTTCCTCGGTGACGCTGTCGGCGATGTCGAATTCGACCGACAACGCGTGACCGCGCGCCGACAGCTCGCACCACAGCCGTTGCGTCAGGCTGTTGAAGGCGTGGGCGAGCAGCAGGATGCGCATCAGCAGATGCGGGGCAACTGGTCGCCCGCCAGCCAATCGACGACGCGGCGACCGCCGAAGGCCGTGCGCAACTGCACGAAATGATGATCGTCGGCGATCACGTCGCCGATGTGTGCGGCGTCCCGGCCCAACGGATGCGCGCGCAACGCCGCCAGCACGCGTTCGGCGTCGCTTGCCGCGCAGACGCAGATCAGCTTGCCCTCGTTGGCGACATACAGCGGGTCGAGGCCGAGGAACTCGCAGGCGGCATTGACCACCGGTTTGACCGGGATCGCCTTTTCGTCGAGCACCATGCCGACGCCGCTTTGCGTCGCGATCTCGTTGAGCGTGGTGGCCAGTCCGCCGCGCGTGGGATCCCGCAGACAATGGATGTCGGCGCCGGTGGCGAACAGGTCGGCGATTAGTCCGTGCAGTGCCGCGGTGTCGGAAACGACCGGCGCCTCGAAGCTGAGGTTCTCGCGCCGGCTCATGATCGCCACGCCATGGTCGCCGAGCGTGCCGGAGACGAGGATCGCATCGCCCGGCCGCGCCCGCGCGCCGCCCGGATTGCGTCCCGGCGGCAAGGCGCCGACGCCGGTCGTGGTGATGAACACGCCATCGCCCTTGCCACGCTCGACGACCTTGGTGTCGCCGGTGACGACCGGAACGCCGGCCTCGCGCGCGGCGACGGCCATCGACTCGACGATGCGCGCAAGATCCGCCAGCGGGAAGCCCTCTTCGAGCACGAAGCCGGCGGCCAGATACATGGGCGTCGCGCCCATCACGGCGACATCGTTGATCGTGCCATGCACCGCCAGACAGCCGATGTCGCCGCCGGGAAAGAACAGCGGCGAGACGACGTGGCTGTCGGTGGCCATCACCAGCCGGTGGTCAAAACACAGTGGTGGCAGCACGGCGCCATCGTCGCCCTGGCCGAGATATTCGTTGCCCAGGTGGCAGGCGAACAGCTCGGCGATGAGCTGCGCCATGGCGCGGCCGCCGGCGCCGTGCGACATGTCCACGCGGCCGTGCTTGAGGTCGAGCGGCCGCACGTAGCCGCGCTTGATGTCGCTCATGCCGCATCCCTGAAGCGGCCGTAGCTGTAGTGCGCGGCGCAGGCGCCCTCGGAACTCACCATGCACGAGCCGACGGGATTCTCGGGCGTACAGACGGTGCCGAAGATCTTGCAGTCCTGCGGGCGCTTGACGCCGCGGAGGATGGCACCGCATTCGCAGGCCTTGTTGTCGGGCACCGAGCGGTAGCCGAGCTCGAAGCGCCGCTCGGCGTCGAAGGTGGCGAACGCACGGCGGATCTTCAGCGCCGAATACGGCACCACCGACAGTCCCCGCCACTCGAACGCGCGGCGCAGCTCGAAGACCTCGGCGACGCGATCCTGCGCCTTGAGGTTGCCTTCGCGCGTGACGGCGCGGGCGAATTCGTTTTCGACTTCGGCACGGCCTTCGTTGACCTGCCGCACCAGCATCAGGATCGCCTGCATCACGTCCAGCGGCTCGAAGCCGGCGATCACCACCGGCTTGCGGTATTCCTCGGCGAAATGCTCGTACGGACGGCTGCCGATCACCGTCGAGACATGCGCCGGGCCGATGAAACCGTCGAGCGGCACGGTGCCCCACTGGCGCACCTCGGGCGAATCAAGGATGCTGCCGATGGCCGATGGCGTCAGCACGTGGCAGCACAGCACGCTGAAATTCGCCAGGCCCTCGGTGTGCGCCTGCAGGATCGCCATGGCGGTCGGCGGCGTCGTGGTCTCGAAGCCGATGGCGAAGAACACCACTTCGCGCTGCGGGTTGTCGCGCGCGACCTGCAAGGCGTCCATCGTCGAATAGACCATGCGCACGTCGCCGCCGCGCGCCTTCGCCTTCATCAGCGACAGATGGTCCGAGGCGGGGATGCGCAGGGTATCGCCGTAGGTGCACAGGATCACGCCGCGGTTCAGCGCCAGGTCGATGGCCATGTCCACGCGGCCGATGGGCAGCACGCACACCGGGCAGCCGGGGCCATGCACCATGCGCACGTTGGCGGGCAGCAGGTCGGTGAGACCGTAGCGCGAAATGGCGTGCGTGTGGCCACCGCAGAATTCCATGAAGCGATAGGTCCGCGCCGGATCCGCAGCGGCGGCGATCCTGCCGGCCAGCGTGCGCGCGACCTCGCCATCGCGAAACTCGTCGATGTATTTCATGCTCTTGGCAGCGTCTGCGCGATCTCTTCGAACAGCGCCAGCGTCTTCGCCGCCTCTTCGGGATCGAGCTTCGACAGCGCGTAGCCGACATGCAGGATGACGTAATCGCCGACCTTCACGTCATCGACCAGCGCCAGCGAAATCTCCTTCGTCACGCCGCCGAGATCCACCACGCCGAACTCCGGCGACTTCACTTCGACGACCTTCACGGGAATGGCCAGGCACATGTCAGTGGCGCCCAGCCGCCTGAAGCCACTGACACGCCCCCTTGGGGGGCAGCGAATGCAATGAGCGTGGGGGTCGTTTCATCTCAATTCTCCAGCGCGCGCGCCGCCACCCACGCCTGCCCCAGCGCCAGCCCGGCATCGCCCGGCACCAGCCGCTGCGGCAAAAGCACGGTGAAGCCGCGCGCGCGCAGCGCGTCTTCCAGACCCGCGCACAGCAGCTTGTTGAAGAAACAACCGCCGCCCAGCGCGACTGTCGTGATGCCGCTTGCTCGCGCTGCCGCCTCCACCCCATCCGCCAGGGCGGCGACCAGCGTGGCGTGGAACAGCGCGGCGCCTGCACCGGCGTCGGTTTCGTCGGCCAGCGCACCGAGCAGCGGACGCAGATCGATGCAGCCCTCGCGCAGCGTCCAGCCGCCGGCAAGCGGGGCCGGCCAGCCTTCGGCGTCGATGCGGGCAGCTGCCGCGCGTTCGAGCGCAATCGCGCCTTCGGCATCGGTGGACATGCGCCGGCACAGGCCCAGCAGGCCCGACGCGGCATCGAACAGCCGCCCTGCACTCGATGTGCGCGGGCAGTTGAATTGGCGCTTGAGCATCGCCAGCACGGTCGCCGCCGCGGGTTCGTCGGCGTACCGCCGCGCGATCTCGTCGCCGCGGCCAAGGTCGAAGAGCACGGCCGCGGCCATGCGCCACGGTTCGCGTGCGGCGCGATCGCCACCGGGCAGCGCCAGCGGCGCCAGATGGCCCAGGCGCTCGAAGCGCGCGCCGTCGACGCGCAGCAGTTCGCCGCCCCACGGCGTGCCGTCGGTGCCCAGGCCGACGCCATCGAGTGCGAGGCCGAGCACGGCGCCTTCGCGGCCGTGTTCCGCGCAGACCGCGGCGATGTGGGCATGGTGATGCTGCACCGGCACCGCCGGTACGTCGAGCCGCGCCGCCAGCGCGGCGGCATGGCGGCTGGAATGGAAGTCGGGATGCAGGTCGTGGGCGATCGCGCGCGGCTCACCGAGCCAGTCGAGCAGCGCATCCATCGCCGCTTCGTGGCCCGCGCAGGCACCGGGCGTATTGAGATCGCCCACGACCTCGGCCACCCGCGCGTCGTGACCGTTGATCGCGCACGGCGCATTCTTGAACCATGCGCCGGCGGCCAGTACCGGCAACGCCGCGGCGTCCCGGACGAAATGCATCGTGCGCATGCCGTCGCCTATGCCGCCGCGTGCGTCGCAGCCACCGCGTGCGCCGCACGTGCCGCGCGAGCCCGCACCGCGCCGCGTTCGATCCACGCCAGCCAGTCGTCCATGCCTTCTCCGCGCGTGGCGGAAACGCGGATCACCTCGATGTCCGGATTGACCCGCCGGGCAAAGCCGATGGCGGCCTCGACATCGAATTCGAGATGCGGCAGCAGGTCGCACTTGTTGAGCAGCATCAGCGTCGCGGCGCGGAACATGTCCGGATACTTGATCGGCTTGTCCTCGCCCTCGGTGACCGACAGGATGACGACCTTGTGCGCCTCGCCCAGATCGAAGGCCGCCGGGCAGACGAGATTGCCGACGTTTTCGATCATCAGCAACGCGTCGTCGCCGAGCGGCAGCCGCGCCATCGCCTGGCCGACCATGTGCGCATCGAGGTGGCAGCCCTTGCCGGTATTGATCTGCACGGCCGGCGCGCCGGTGGCGCGAATGCGTTCGGCATCCTGGCTGGTCTGCTGGTCGCCCTCGATGACCGCCACCGCTGCGCGACCGCGCAGCCGTTCGATGGTCTTGCACAGCAGCGTCGTCTTGCCCGAGCCCGGGCTGGAGACGAGGTTGAGCGCGAAGATGCCCTGTGCCGCCAGCCGGGCGCGGTTCTGCGCCGCATAGGCGTCGTTCTTGGCGAGGATGTCCTGTTCGATCCGCACCATGCGTGCCGGCGCGATGCCCGGCGCATGGCTGTGGCGATGCACGGCGGCGTCGCCGTGGTCGTGGCCGTGCGCATGTCCGGGCGCGAAGGCAGGCGCGTGCGTGTGCGCGTGGCGATAGCGCGTGCCGTCGGCATGCACATGCTCGTGCTCGTGTGCCGGCTCATGGCCGTCGATGGTGGTTTCGCCGTGTCCGCAACCGCAAGTGGTACACATGTCTGGTTTCCTATTCGACTTCCAGTTCCTTGACCCGCATGTCGGTGCCGCCGGTGACCTGCACCTGATGACTGCCGCAGCCCGGACACGCGCCGCCGACTTCGTCGAGCGCGACCGCCGCCGAGCATTTCATGCACCAGCCTGCCCCCGGCAGGTCGACGATCTCGAGCCGCGCGCCGTCGGCGATGCTGCCGCACGTGACGGCGTCGAAACAGAAGCGCAAGGCCTCGACCTCGACACCGGCGAGCCGCCCGATCTCCAGCCACACGGCGCGCACGCGCGCAAAATCCTGGGCGCGCGCCGCATCCTCGACCACCTGCAGAACACCCTCGGCGAGCGACATCTCGTGCATGCCCGGAGTCTAGGGTCTGTTCTCTGTTGTTCGCAAGCGCGCGTTGCGCGTCTAGCCGAGCAGGCCGCGCAGAAAACCCCTTCGACTCAGGGGTGCTGGCGACGGCAACGGCCCGGCGTCCTGTGCTGTGGCGGATTCGTCGTCCGGCGCCGGCTCGAACAGGCCTTGCATGATTTCGGTCGCGGTCGCCTCGGCCCTCGCCTGGTCGGCAAATTCGTGCATCGGCGAGAACAGCGGACAGAACTGGAAGGCGCCGCACTCGGGAGCCTCGTTGCCCATCAACGCGTACTCGCCCGATGGAAAGCGCCACGTCTGCCGCCGATCCGCCCCAAGCGCGAGCGAAGCATCGCCAGCGGAAGGCAGGACGACGAGATTCATCGCCCACGGCGTGACCAGCACGCCGACGCTGAATTCCTGCCAAGCGCGAAAGCCGACGGCAGCGACGGCCAAGCGCGGATTCGAGATGCCCAGATCGTTCATCTGCGTGGCGCCAATCCGCGTGAACGCACGGACCAGGGCATCGACCGCTTGCGAGGTCATTCCGCGATCGGCATGAATTTGTGGCGAGGTGCCTCGCAGCCGGGACAACACCAGCGCTCCGGCAAGGCGGCGAATGGCGTGCCTGCTGGCACCTGCCCCAGTGCATCGCCCTCGCCCGGGTCGTAGACCTGCCAGCAGATGCCGCACTCGAAACGGGTGCCGGGGGCGACATCGCTGTGCGTGCCGGTGCGCTCGAAGGCGCCGGCCGGAAAGAGTGCGGTCATCGACCGCCCTCCCGTCGCCCGCGCCGGGCAAGCGGGCGAATGCGCCGGCGCCGGCTCATCGCGCGTCCTCGATCGATTCCAGCCACTCGCCGAAGCGCACGCCGGTTTCGGCGTAATCCTCGGCCGCCGCCAGCGTGACGGCAGGCAGATCGACGATCTCAATGGAATTGAGCACCAGCTTGTCCATGTTGTTGAAATACTGCACCCACCACACGTTGGGCCACGCGGTAGCGGTCACGCGGCAATTGCCGTAGCCGCGCGAGAGCACCGAGAGACCGCCGCGACCGAGGACCTCGTCGAGCCATGCGGTGTCTTCCGGCGTCACCGGCAGCAGCGACAGGTTGATGACGTGCGCGCCCCGCCCGGGCCGCCATGCCGCCGAGCGTTCGGCGATTTCGTGGGCCAGCGGCAGGGCGTTCATCAGCCCGGCCTCGGCCGCCGGTGCCGCGATCGGGGCGGGCGCCGGACGGGCCGCCGCCAAGTCGCGCAGCGCGTGCGGAAATGCCGACGCCTCAAGAAGATCGAGGCCGTCGCCGAGGATGCGCCACAGGCCGGTGAAGGCGGTTTCCTGAGCGCGCAGCGCGCCGGCGGTGAGCACGGCGACCTCACCCTCGCCGAGCAGGTCGTCGATCTCGGCGCGCACGGTCGGATCGAGCACGGCCAGGTCGCAACGTGCCGGCAGCCCGCTGCCCCACGGCGTCGCGAGGATGGCGCCGTGCAGCCGGTGCAGCACGCCCAGCGCGGCATCGACGACAGCCGGCGGTGCATCGAGATCGACCACCGGCGGGCGGAAGGTATGCATCTCGCCGGGCAGGCCGAGGGTGTTGAGCACGTCATCGTCGGCAAGCGGCTGCGTGCCGGGACCGGCGAAAGGCATGGCGACGACGCGAACAGGAAAGGTCTGCATGATCTGGTCTCAGTGACAGGTGCCGGTGGAGGTGCCCAGCGTGCGCACCGGAATGCCGATGCCGGGTGGCCGCGTGGCCGGCGCATCGAGCAGGGCGGCGAGCCGGGCGCGATACACGGCCCAGTCCTTGAGGCCCTCGATGGTGCCGACGAATTCACCGTCGCGCAGCAGCAGCAATGCCGGCCACAAGGTGATGCCGTAGCGCGGCGCGTGGGCGCGGGCCATGTCGGGCATGAGCAGGCCGACACGCAGATCCGCGGCGCGCAGGCTGCGCACCAGCTCGGGCAGGATGATCGCCAGATCCCAGGTTTCGGGCACGCGCCCGGGATCTTCGGCCAGCACCAGCAGCGTCAGGCCCGGCGCGGCGGCAAAAGACGGCAGCACGGCCTCGTCGAGCACGACGAAGTCGTCGCGTGCAGCCAGGATGTCGAAGCGTTCGGCAAGGCGGGCGAGGCTGGCGTGCGGGTTCACGTGGACTCCGTTGCGAGGGGGGAACGCAGGTGGGCGGGCAATTGCGGTTCGCGACCGACGAGGTCGGCAAAGCCGGCGCGGATCAGCGTCTCGGTGGCCAGTGGCGCCGTGCCGCCACCACTGTAGTTTCGTGCCGGGTCGAGCGCGGCCAACGCGGCGAGCGCGGCGGCGACCTGCGCGGCGCGTTCGGCGTCGATGGTTTCGCGCGCGGCGCCGAGGTAGCCGAGCAGCCATTGGTCGGGTTCGAGCGGGCCGGTCAGCAGGGTGTCGATGCGCTGCAGCGCGCCCGCGCCATCGCGGCACCAGGCGAGCGCGGGACCTTCCATGCGCACGACCTGCAGCGGTACGGCCATGCACATGGTCAGCTTCCGGCGGCCAGGAAGCGCGCGTCGCCGAAGCGACAGGCGATGGCGGCGGAGGGTCGCCCGGCCTCATAGGCGTCGATGGCCAGCGCATCGTCGCCGGGCGCGACGGTCGCCGGCCGCGCGGTCCACGCAATGCCCCACGACGAAAGCCGTTGCAGGGCAATGTCGACGGCATCGTCGACGCGCCCACGCACGACCGGCCGCAGGCTGCCGCCGTAGTCGTCCAGCGCCTCGGGCTGCACGCCGATGAGCAGCAGCGTCTGCGGCAGCTGCGCCGTCAATGCGGCGGCGGCAATCACTTCCTGAAAGCCGGTCTGGTGCAGGCTCATCTTCTTGGCGCCCATGAAGCGCGGCACGTCGTCGCCCTCGACGACCTTCATCGTGCCCGGCGCCAGCCCGTAGTCGACGGCATCGAAGACGATCAACCGGCGCGCCGACTGCACGTAGGGCAACAGGTAAAGACCCTGCGTGCCGCCGTCCATCACGGTGACGTGCGGCGGCAGCGCCGCACGCGCGGCCAGCCGTTCGGCGCAGCGCACGCCGAAACCTTCGTCGGCCCACAGCAGGTTGCCGATGCCGAGGATCAGCACCTCGCAGCGCGGATCGAGGATTGCTTCGTTGGCGCTCATCCTGAAAAACTCGCTTCAAGCCACAGAGAGCACAGAGAACACAGAGCGGGAGCCGGATTTCGGCATGCACCCGACTCAGCCGCCGGGTGAGCGGCGACGGCCGGGGATGTTCGTGGTCTTTCTCCGTGCCCTCTGTGTGCTCTGTGCCAAACCGCCTTTCCGGGGTTCATTTGCGCTACTCCCTGAACGTGCGCTGGCCGCTGATCATGGTGCTGATCATCGTCTGCCGGCTCATGATGTCCTCGCGCACCGCGGCATAGACATGCAGGATGACAAAGGTGACGATGCCCCACATGCCGAGGTGATGCCAGCTGTGCGTCGCCTGGCTGCCGCCAAGCAGCGGGATCACCCAGCCGAACAGGCGGTCCTGCCAACTGCCCAGGCCGGCGCCTTCGCCATACAGCGCGAAGCCGGTGCAGATCATCAGCACCGCGGCGGCGGTGACGAAGAGGAACATGAACAGGTGCGCCAGCGGGTTGTGGCCGACATACTTGAACGGTTGCTTCTCGAGAAAGAGATACCAGCGGATTTCGCGCAGCATGCCCGCCCACCATTTGGCATCGGACAGCGGCAGCGTGAACAGTTGTCGTGCGTGGTGGTTGCCGACGACACCCCAGTAGGCGCGTACCAGAAAGGCGATCGCGAAGACATAGGCGGCAGCGAAATGGGCGAAGCGGATGTAGCCCATCAGGAAGCTGGCCGAGGCTTCGCCCGACACGCTGGGCAGCGGGCTGCCGATCAGATAGCCGGTGACCGCGAGGACGAGGATGCACAGCGCATTGAGCCAATGCCACAGGCGTACCGTGCCTTCGTAGACGAACACCGTGCGGCCCGCTGCGGTTTCCGGATTGTTCTCGAGTGCGGCGGCGGCTGCGTTGAGGTCCATGGCGTTCTCCTAGTCTCGCGTTAGCGCACCTTGACGGCTGTCATTTCCTGACCATCGGGACTCATCACGTGCGTCGAGCAGGCCAGGCACGGGTCGAAGCTGTGCAGCGTGCGCAGGATCTCCAGCGGCTCGTCGGCCTTGGCCAGCGGCGTGTTCATCAGCGAGGCCTCGAAGGCGCCGATCTGGCCCTTGGCATCGCGCGGACTGCCATTCCATGTCGTCGGCACCACGCACTGGTAGTTGTCGATCTTGCCGTCCTTGATCTTGACCCAGTGCCCGAGCGCGCCGCGCGGCGCTTCGGTGAAGCCGGCACCCTTGCATTCCTTGGGCCACGTTGTCGGCTCCCATTTCTCGACGTTGGCAGTCGACGAATCGCCGGCCTTGATGTTGGCCATCAGCTTGTCGAACTGCGTGACCTGCAGATCGGCGCAGTACAGGCACTCGATGCCGCGCGCGGCCGTGCGGCCCAGCGTCGAGAACAGCGCCGTGAGCGGCACGTCGAGCTGCTTGAGCACGCTGTCGATGGTGTCCTTGATGAACGGATACTGCTTGCCCTGCACGTAGCCGAGCACCATCCGCGACAGCGGCCCGACCTCGACGGCGTGGCCGCGCCAGCGCGGCGACTTGATCCACGAATATTTCGCCGACTCGTCCAGGTGCTCGATCTTCGTGCGCGTGCCCTTGAAGTTCGGCCCCTCGGGCTTGTAGTTCGGCTCGGTGACGCCGTCGAAAGGATGCAGGCCCTTGGACTCGTCGGCGTACTTGTACCAGGAGTGGGTGACGAATTCCTGGATCTGCTCCGGGTCCTTGAGGTCGACCTCGTGCACCTTCGACAGATCGCCGCCGACGATGGCGCCGCGCGGCAGCAGCAGATTGGCGATCGAATAGTCGTTGGCACGGTCGGGAAAATCGCCGTAGGACATGATCGCCTGCGACGACAGGCCGCCGCCGAACAGCCAGCCCTTGTAGAACGACGCGATGGCGAGCAGGTCGGGGATGTAAACCTGTTCGACGAATTCCTTGCTGCGGTCGATGATGCTCTTGACGTAGTTCAGCCGCTCCATGTTGAGCGCGCCGACGGCGCCCGTGTCGCCGACGTTGATCGGGCAGGGCACGCCACCGACCAGCCAGTTCGGATGCGGATTCTTGCCGCCGAAGATGGTGTGGATCTTGACGATCTCCTTCTGGAAGTCGAGCGCCTCCAGATAATGCGCGACCGCCATCAGGTTGGCCTCGGGCGGCAGCTTGTAGGCCGGGTTGCCCCAGTAGGCATTGGCGAACGGGCCGAGCTGGCCGGATTCGACGAACTTCTTCAGGCGGTTCTGCAGGTCGCGGAAATAGCCCGGCGACGACAACGGCCAACTGGAGATCGACTGCGCCAGCGTCGAGGTCGCCTTGGGATCGGCCTTGAGTGCCGAGACCACGTCCACCCAGTCCAGCGCATGCAGGTGATAGAAGTGCACCAGGTGGTCGTGCACCTGGAGGTTCAACTGCATGATGTTGCGGATGGTGTTGGCGTTCTCGGGGATCTTGATGCCGAGCGCATCCTCGACGGCACGCACCGAGGTGAGCGCATGGGTGCCGGTGCACACGCCGCAGATGCGTTCGGTAAACGCCCAGGCGTCGCGCGGGTCGCGGCCCTTGAGGATGACCTCGAGGCCGCGCCACATCGTGCCGGTGGATACCGCATTGCGGATGACGTTGTCTTTGTCGAGATTGACCTCGACGCGCAGGTGGCCCTCGATGCGGCAGATCGGGTCGACGACGACACGCTTGCCCGAGTTGTCGAGCTTGAAGCCCTGTGTTTCGTACGCGCCCATTTCAGTTGCCTCCCGTCACTTTTTCCGCACTGCCGGATTTGCGCGCCTTTTTCAGCGCGCTGCCCGCTGCGTGCGCGACCACCGCGGCACCGGCGACCGCCGCCGCCGTGCCGCCGACCTTGTCGGCATTGGCCTCGACGCCGAACTGGTTGATGTCGGTGACGCGGTCATAGAACGTGCCCTTGTCCCAGAAGCCCTCTTCCGAGCAGCCGATGCAGCCGTGGCCGGACTGGATCGGGAACGACACGCCGTCGTTCCAGCGCACCGTCGAGCAGGCGTTGTAGGTCGTCGGCCCCTTGCAACCCATCTTGTAGAGGCAATAGCCCTTTCGCGCGTTGTCGTCGTCCCACTGCTCGACGAACTGGCCGGCGTCGAAGTGCGGCCGGCGATAGCATTTGTCGTGGATGCGCTGGCCGTAGAACATCTTCGGTCGGCCCTGGCGATCGAGCTCGGGAATGCGGTCGAAGGTCAGCATGTAGGTGACCACGGCGGTCATCACTTCCGCGATCGGCGGACAGCCGGGCACCTTGACGATCGGCTTGCCGGAAATCACCTTGTCGATCGGCGTTGCCCGCGTCGGGTTCGGCTTCGCCGCCTGCACGCAACCGTACGACGCGCAGGCGCCCCATGCGATCACGGCCTTGGCATCGGCCGCCGTTTCCTTGAGGATTTCGACGAAGGGCCGGCCGCCCTCGATGCAGAACATCCCGTCTTCATTGAGCGGCGGGTTGCCCTCGACGGCAAGGATGTAGTTGCCCTTGTACTTCTTCTTGATCTCCTCGAGCTGCTTCTCCGCCTGGTGGCCGGCGGCGGCCATCAGCGTGACGTGGTAGTCGAGCGAGAGCATCGACAGCACCACGTCCTTGGTCAGCGGGTGCGCGGAGCGGATGAAGGACTCGGAGCAGCACGTGCACTCGAGGCCCTCGAGCCAGATCAGTGGCGTACGCTGCTTGGTTTCCATGGCGTGGGCAATCTTCGGCGCGAAGGCCGAGCCCAGGCCCATCGACGTCGCCGTCAGCGAGCAGAACTTCAGGAAGCTGCGCCGGCTGATGCCCTGGCGTCGCAGCACGTCGTAGAAGGTGTCGGTCATCGTTTCGTCTCCGTTCTGGGCATGCGATCGTCAGGCAAGGCGTTCGCTGCTGGAGACGGAATGACTCAAGACCCATGCCAGCTTGGCGTTAACAGCTGATGTCCCATGAATTCAACCGCTTGACGCGCACGATCGATATCGATGCCGGCGACGATCGGTTACTGCATAGCCATCTCGGTAATCAGTGCGGCCGGTGTGGCGAGCGGTCGGAGTGGGCCTAGAATCACTTCATGATGCGCAACGCGTTGTACGGGGCGCACGGCGGGGGAACACGATGACGCTGTACACGAAGACGACACTGGGTACCGACGCAGTCGAAAAGCGCTCGCCGCCGCTGCCCCTGCGCAGCCGGCAGGTGCTGATCATGATCGACGGCAAGCGCGACAGCGCGATGCTCGCGCAGGCCTTTCCGGGCGATGCGCTGCCCGGCGTCCTTGCCAGCCTGCTCGAGGCCGGGTTGATTGCCGAGGTCGGCAGTGGCACCGCCACGCCGGCCGCCGCGCCGGCCACGGCGATGGCCGCGGCACCCGCCGCCGATGCGGATGCCGACCGGCTCGATGCGGTCCGCGACCTGATGCTCAATTCGACCATCACCTTCACCGGCAGCGGCGCCCACGAACTCGTCGTGAAGATGCGCGAGGCAGCGACCCTGCCCGATCTGCTGGCACTGCGCCGCGCGTGGGTGGATGCGGTCGGGCGCAATCCGATGGCACTCGATGCGCTGGCCTCGCTGGAGCGCAAGCTCGACAAGCTGCTGAAATAGCGGTGGATACGCAACGCGCACGGGTGATTAGTGCATTTCCATCTCGCGTCTGCCGCGACTGCGCCTAACTGGCTGATTCAATAATGTTCTCGCCCGACGCCTGGGACGGCACGAATCTTGTATCGTGAATTCGGCCCAACGCGGTCGACACCGGATGGTGCTAGATTCGGTTATCCATTTTTTTGAGGAGCCTCATGTGAAAAACGCCACTTCGCGCCTGTCGCAGACACTCGCCGGCCTGCTGCTCCTGTTGCCGCTGGCGGCCCAGGCCCATCCGGGCGCCGGCCATGACCACGGCCTTCTGGCCGGCCTCACCCACCCGCTGGGCGGCCTTGATCACCTGCTGGCCATGCTAGCGGTCGGCGTCTGGTCGGCGCAGCAGGGCGGCCGCGCGCTGTGGGCGCTGCCGATCGCTTTCGTCTCGATGCTGCTCGTCGGCGGCGCGCTGGGCATTGCCGGCATCGGCATTCCCTACATCGAACAGGGCATCCAGATGTCGCTGCTGGTATTCGGCCTCGCGATCGTGCTTTCGCTGCGCGTGGCGCCCTTCGTTGGTGCGTTGCTGGTCGGGGCGTTCGCCATCTTCCACGGTCACGCTCACGGCAGCGAGATGGACGTCGCGACCGCCGTCCTGCCGTATTGCGTCGGTTTCGCCGTCGCTACCGCGGCATTGCACGGTACCGGCATCGTCGCGATGCTGGCGATGGCACGCAGCGCTCGTGCGCGCCTGTTCGAGCGTGCCGCCGGCCTGACCGTCGCGCTGTCCGGCGGCTGGTTCGCGCTGGCCTGATTCTTTCGTACTCGCCATCCCGCGCCCCGGCGCGGGATAATCGCGGCACCGCGCCCACCGCCAGCGTGCCGCATGCCGACTGTCCTGATTCCCCTTCCCGCACGCGACTTCGACCCGAGCGAAGTCGCCATCGGCTGGCGCGTGCTCACCGACCACGGCTGCACGGTGCGCTTCGCGACGCCCGATGGCCGCCCGGCCGAAGCGGACCCGCTGATGCTGACCGGCGTCGGGCTCGATCTGTGGGGTTGGCTGCCTGGCGTGCGTCGCGTGAAGCTGCTGGGCCTGGCCCTGCGCGCCGACGCCAACGCCCGGCGTGCCTACGCCGAACTCGTCGCCGACCCGGCCTTCCGGCAGCCGCTGGGCTATGCCGATCTGCGACGCGAAGACTGGGACGGCCTCTACCTTCCCGGCGGCCACTGGGCGCGCGGCATGCGCGCCTACCTCGAAAGCCCCGAGCTGCTGCTGTTCGTCGGCGAGGTGTTTGCCGCCGACAAGCCGGTGGCGGCGATCTGCCACGGCGTGCTGCTGGCCGGCCGCTCGATATCGCCGCTCACGGGGCGTTCGGCGCTGCACGGCAAGCGCACCACGGCACTCACCTGGAAGCTGGAACACAGCGCATGGACGCTGATGCGCTGGCTCGGCCGCGTGTGGGATCCGGGCTACTACCGTACCTACCTCGAGAGCCCCGACGATCCGCCGGGCTATTGGAGCGTGCAGGCCGAGGTGACGCGTGCCCTCGCGCATCCGAGCGATTTTTGCGATGTGCCGCCGGCCTGCGACCATCACTTCCGCAAGGCCAGCGGGCTGTTTCGCGATCGCCCGGGCGACGAGCGGCCGGCGTTCGTCGTGATCGACGGTCATTACCTGTCCGCACGCTGGCCAGGCGATGCGCACACGTTGGCGACGCGCTTCGCCGAGCTACTCACCCAGTCGGGCGACGATCTGCGCGGCTGACGCGCCGACCACGCGCAGCCGCTTGGCGCGCGACGCATCGCCGGCCAGCAGCGTGATGGCGCTGCGCGCCACGCCCAGTCGCTCGGCGACGAAGCGCAGCAATTCGGCGTTGGCCTTGCCATCGACGGGCGGTGCGGCAAGGCGGATCTTCAGCGCCTCGCCATGCAGGCCCGCCACGGCCGTGTGTTTGGCGCCGGGCTGCGCATGCACGCTGATGACGCAGCCGTCCGCGCCTTCGCGCAGCCACGCGGGCAGGCCCGTCAGCACAGCCGCGGACGCCCGCTCGGTGCCCGTGCAGCGGAATTCCGCGCGCGCACTCACCCGATGACGATCTGCCGCAGCAACGCGCCCTGCGCGCCGCCGAGCATGATGAGCACCACCTGGATGCCGACGATCAAGGCCAGCGGCGAGAGGTCGATGCCGCCGACGGGCGGGATCACCCGCCGCAGCGGCGCCAGCCATGGCCGCGTCAGCGTATCGAAGGTTTGCGCCAGCGGCGCGCGCGGGTTGGTCCAGGAAAACACCGCCGCCACCAGCACGACGCCGATGATCAGGTACAGCAGCACCTCCAGCGTATTGGCCAGCGCCAGCAGCAGCACCGCAAAATACAGTGATGGCGACACGGCGCTCCAGCCGGCCAGCAGCAGCAGCACGATCGCCTTGACCAGTTGCCACGCGATGGCGAGCAGCAGGGTCGCCGAATCGTAGCCCCATGCGGATGGAATCACGCGCCGCGCCGGCACCACCATCCAGTCGGTCACCGCGATGACGAACTGCCCCAGCGGATTGCGGAAGGGCACGCGCGCCGCCTGCATCAGGAAGCGCGCCAGCAGTGCCGTGGTGAGGAATCCCGCTGCCGTGCCGATCAGCAGCCGGGCGATGGCGTCGATCACCGTTCACCCCCATCGCGGCCGAGCTGGTCGCCCAGCGCGCGCCCGCGCGCCGCTGCGGCCATCACGCCGCGTTCGATGGCGGCGGCCACGCCGTCATGTCCGAACGACAGCAGCGCCGCCTCCGTGGTGCCGCCTTTCGAGGTCACGCGTTCGCGCAGCAGCGACACCGGCTCGCGGCTTTGCTCGGCCAGCCGCGCCGCGCCGATGAAGGTTTCGATCGTCAATTGCCGCGCCGCCGCGGCATCGAAGCCCAGATTCAGCGCCGCCGCCTCGATCGCTTCGATGAAATAGAACACGTAGGCCGGACCGCTGCCGGAAATCGCCGTCACGGCGTCCATCGCCGCCTCGTCGTCGAACCAGACCACGCTGCCCACCGCCCGCAGGATGCGCTCGGCCGTTTCGCGCGAGGCCGCATCGACGCTGGCGTCGGCCACCACGCCGGAAGTGCCGGCGCTGATCAGCGCCGGCGTATTGGGCATGGCGCGCACGAGACGTCGATGCCCGCCCAGCCAGCGCGAGATGTCCGCCATGCGCAGCCCCGCCGCGATGCTGACCACGAGCTGCGCGGACAGATGGCCGGCGAGCGGCGCCACCGCCTCGCGCAACACCTGCGGCTTGACCGCCAGCACGATCACTTCGCAGGCCAGCGCCGAGGCATCGGGCGTGCCGGTGCAGCGCACGCCGAATTGCTGCGTGAGGCGCTCGCGCGCCTCGGCGAACGGCTCGACGACCTGGATGCCGGCAACCGAGAAGCCCTGCTTCTTCAGGCCGCCGATCAGCGCGGCGGCCATGTTGCCGCCGCCGATGAAGGTGATTTTCATGATGTGGAATGTCGTGTCGGACGAATGGCGGAATGTTACCGCCAGCACCGGGTCGCTCGCGCAGCGTCTTGGCGGATGCCGTGAAATGACGATAGAATACGCATCCCCCTTGCCTCTCCTGGCGACTGCGGATGGTTTGCTCCGCAGCCATCCGGTCGACACCGATCATGCGTGACCACTCGACGGATATCGCCAAAGCGCTGGGCATCGTGCTGGTCGTCATCGGTCACAGCCCGCTGGTGCTGGACGCCAAGGGCGAGCCCTTCCGCATCGTCTTTTCGTTTCACATGCCCCTGTTCTACTTCATGGCCGGCTTTTTCCTGCGCGCCGAGCAGCCGCTGCGCGTGGCGCTGCGCACGCGCGCCGATACGCTGCTCAAGCCGTATTTCGGTGCCCTCGCGCTGATGGGTGGCGGACTGGCGCTGGCCACGGGTGCGCCATTGGTCGCCGTCATGCGGGCGGCACTGACCGGGACCGGCGAAGCGTTGGGCGCAGCGGGCGGATTCCCGCTCGTGCCACTGTGGTTCCTGCCCAACCTGTTCGCCACGCTGCTGACGGGATTGCTGGTCGTCAAGGCCGTGCAGGGCATGTCGCGGCCCGCCGCCTTGCTGGCGATCGTCAGCGCATGCGGCGTCGTGGGCGGCTACTGGCTGCTGGCCCACGGCACACCGCGACTGCCATGGAGCCTGGACCTGCTGCCGCTGACGCTGGGGTTCCTGCTGTCCGGCCGCCTGTGGGCGCGCCACTCGCGCGTTCGCCGGATCGGTGTCGTTCCCGTAGCGCTCGCCTTCGCGCTGTTCTGCGCACTGCATTGGGGTTGGGACGAAACGATCGACCTCAATGCGCGACGATTCGGCGACCCGGTCGAGAGCTTGCTGCAGGCCTTCGCCGGCATCTACCTGGTACTGTCGTTCGCAACCCTGCTCGCACGTGTCGCCTTGGTCCGCGACGGACTCGAATTCATCGGGCGATCAACCCTGTTCATTCTGGTCTTTCACGCCGCGTGCATGTATGTCGCCAAGCGCGTGTTGGGCCACGCGTTCGCGCCCGCATTCATCGCCCTGATGGTTCCCGCCGCCGGCCTGGCCGGGCCGCTGCTGCTGATGGCCGTCGTCCGTCGCGTGCCCCTGCTCGCCGCCACGTTGCTGCCGGCACCGCGCGCTGTCGCCGCCGGCTGACGGCCGGCGCCACCGGACTTGCGCGGGTCGCTCCAAACTACAGCGGTGGTGACACGGCGCATCCGCGTCGGCAAGCCGCTTTCTGGCATAGTCGGGCGCCGGCCGCGACGCCCGCGCCGCGGCCATTCCATCTGCCTGCCGGAGGTCCCATGGTTCGCATCGTCTTTGTCTGCCTGAGCTTGTGGCTCGGCCCGGCCGGCGCGTGGGCCGCCGAAAACGACCCGCTGGTGCTGTTTCGCGAGCCGGTGCTGGCGCTCACCCATGCGCAGCTGATCGACGGCAATGGTGGCGCGATCCGCCCCGACCAGACGATCATCATCCGTGACGGCCAGCTGGCGGCGATCGGCGACGCCGCCACGATCGCCATTCCCGCCGATGCCAGCGTCCGCGACCTGGCCGGGGCGCTGGTCACGCCGGGCTTCGTGCTGCTGCACGAGCATTTTTTCTACACGCTCAAGGGCGGCAATTATGGTGCGCTGTTCCGCAGCTTTCCGGCGCTGTATCTCGCTGGCGGCGTCACCACGCTGCGCACCGGCGGCAGCATGAGCCCGTATGCCGACCTCAATGTCCGTCGCGAGATCGTCGCCGGCCGCGCCATCGGGCCGGACATCGACGTCACGGCGCCGTTCGTCAATGGCGCGTTCCCGCTCGCGTTCGGCATGCAGATGTCGCGCCTGGAGACGGCAGCGGATGTCGAACGCATGGTCGGCTACTGGTCGGCCGAAGGTGTCAGCTCGTTCAAGGGCTACATGAACCTGACGCGCGAGCAGCTCGCGGCGATGGTCCGCACGGCCCACGCGCAGGAAAAGAAGGTGACGGCCCACCTGTGTTCGGTGACCTATCGCGAGGCGGCCGACCTCGGCATCGACAACCTCGAGCACGGCTTCCTGGTCGCCAGCGATTTCGTCGCCGACAAGGTGGCGGACGAATGCCCGGCCGGCAAGGCGGTGGCGCAGGCGCTCGACGCGCTGCAGGCGGACGATCCGCGCATGCGCGCGCTGCAGCGCCATCTGATCGAGCGCAAGGTCGCCGTGACCTCGACGCTGACGGTGTTCGAGACCTTCGCCCCCGGCCGGCCGATGGCGGCGCAAGGCGCGCTCGACCTGCTGATTCCCGAATTGCGCGAGGCCTACGTCGACACCTGGGGCAGGATCGCCCGCGATGCCCGGCCGCCGTGGGCCAGCCTGCTGGCCAAGGACATGGCGTGGGAAAAGCAGTTCAGCGACGCCGGCGGCCTGCTGGTCGCCGGCACCGATCCGACCGGCTATGGCGGCGTGGTCGCCGGCTTTTCGGCAACGCGGCAGATCGAGCTGCTGGTCGAGGCCGGCTTCGGCTGGTCGCAGGCCGTACGTGTGGCCACGCTCAATGGCGCGCGCTATCTGGGTCGCGATGCCGCCGTCGGCAGCCTCGAGGTCGGCAAGCGCGCCGATCTCGTGGTGTTCGCGGCCGGCATCAAGCCGGACGCGACCCGCTTGCCCGACATCGCGTGGTCGATGAAGGGCGGTACGGCCTACGACCGCGACCGCATCCTCGCCCTGTGGCGCGGTCAGGTCGGGCTGCAATGATCACGGCGGCATTTTCTGCAGGCACCGATTCGCCCGGCCGGCGCGGTTGCGGCGATTCGCCGGTGTGATAATCGGGTCTTTCCGCATCCCCCCGCCGAGACCGCAATGACCGACCCCAACACCGCGACCATCCGCCAACTGGTGGACGATTGTCGCGAGCGGCTCGAGAAGGAACTGTGCGAGCTGGTCGATGAACTCGTCCCGGCGCTGGTCGAGCGCGTCCGCGCGCTCGCCGTGTCCACCCGCGACGAAGGCCGCCGTGCCGCCATCATCGGTCTGCAGATCGACCTTGCCGGCCGCCTGAAGAACCTCGCGCCCATGCTGCGCAACGCCTTGCGCCGGCGTGCCGAGCAGGCCAGCCGGCGCGGCGCCCCGACGCAGGACCTCGCCACGCTGCACATCCTCAGCGACGACGAGGAATCGGCCGAGCGAGCGATGCGTGACCTGGTCGACCAAGTCGATGCCGCCTGCAGCGAAGAGATCAACGCGCTAGAGCGTCGCATCGCCCATCTGGTGATGCGCCATGTCCTGCCGCAGGGCGATGCGAGCTTTCGCGTCGGCGTGCTGCTTGGGGGGCTGGAGAGCGCCTGCACGCAGGTCTTCCCCGACGCCGGGCAGCGCGCCGAGCTGCTGCGCCTGCTGGTCGACCCACTGGTCGACGAACTGCCGTCCCTCTACCGCGCCATCAACGAGACGCTGATTGATGCCGGCATCCTGCCGCGCCTGAAGCGCAATTTCGGCGACGCGCCGAGCGTCGATCCGGCGACCGCCGCGGCCGAGTCGGCGCGCATGGTCGGCACCATCGAAAAGCTCGCCAAGGCACGTGCCGATGCCGCCGGCGATGCCAAGGCGGCGATCGACGCCGCGGCTGCAAGCGAGGCCTTCATGGCCTCGCTGAAGGCGCTCGACGTAGCGGGCACCACCAAGCCCACCGGCGCGCACACCAACGTCGTGCGGCTGGCGCAGGGCAGCGAGGCGGCGCGCAACGTGCGCGCAGTCGAATCCGTCACGCTCGACATTATCGCCGAGCTTTTCGACCTGATCTTCGGCGACGAGCACGTCGCCGACGCCATCAAGACGCTGGTCGGCGGCCTACAGACGCAGGTGCTCAAGGTGGCGATGGCAGACCAGCGCTTCTTCGCCGACCGCGGCCATCCGACGCGGCGCTTCCTCGACAGCATTTCGGCCATCGCCATCCGCTGGGGCCGCGTCGTTGATGCCAACGACCCCTTCTACAGCAAGCTCTCCGAGCTGGTCGGCCGCATCCAGCGCGATTTCGACGGCGACGTGGCGGTGTTCGACGCCGCCAACGCCGAATTGGCAAACTTCCTCGCCGCGCGCGAGCAGGAGGAGGCCAAGGCCAGCCAGGCGCTCGCCGAGGCCGTTCGTGCCCGCGAGGAAGATATGCGCCTGCAGCGCGAAGGCCAGTTGCGCGCACAAAAGGCGGCCGACCAGGCCGTACTGCCGCTGCTGGCGCAGGACATGCCGGTGGCCATCGAGCAGTTCCTCGCCAGCTACTGGCGCGACGTGCTGCAGGCGCGCATCTTCACCTCGGGCCCCGACGGCGCGCCGGTGGCCGATGCGCTGCGCGTGGCCGGCGAGCTGCTGCTCAGCGTCGAACCCAAATACACCGGCGAGGAGCACAAGCTCAAGGTCGCCGCCCTGCCCACGCTGCTCAAGCAACTGAACACCGGACTGGACGAAATCGGCACCTCGGTGACCGAACGCAGCACTTTCATGGACGCGCTGGTCGAGTTGCAACTGGCCGCGCTGCGCGGCGACAAACGCCCCGCGAACGCCGCCCCCAAGCCGCCGCGGCCCAAGCCAGTGGCGCGTCCGTCGGCGACGTTGCAGGTGACCCACGCCACGCCCGAGGGCGTGCGCGTGCAGGACATCTCGCTTAGCGCGGACGAGGCCGTTGGCGAGGCCGCGCCCGATCGCGCCGAATTGCGCCGCGTGCGCCAGCTCGTGCGCGGCGACTGGGTGGATTTCATCACCGCCGGACAGAGTCGGCGCGAGCGGCTGACCTGGATCAGCCCCAGCCGCGCCTTGCTGGTGTTCAGCAACCGCGCGGCCGAATGCGCCATCTCGATCACGCCAGAGGCGCTTGCCGTGCGGCTGAAGAACCAGACCGCGAAGCTGGTCAAGGGCGATGCGCCGATCTTCGAGCGCGCCTTGAAGGGCGCCGTGCTGTCGCTGGGCAAGCGCAGCTGAACGGATAGCATTCGGCGGGCGTCCGAGCGCGGGGTGCCCGACGCCCGTCGGTAGAAGCCGGGGCCCAGAAGGTGGCGGCTGACGCTGAGGGCGCGGGGATCCGCCACTTGGACGGATGCGACACCGATCGTCCTGAGGACTCGTCTTTCGTCGTCGGAATTCGCAAATTGTGCCGCAGATCCCCTACCGCCGTCCGAAAATCGCGGTGCCGACGCGCACGATCGTCGCGCCCTCGGCGATGGCGGCTTCGAGATCGTCGCTCATGCCCATCGAAAAGGTGTCGAGCGCGAGGCCCGTGTCGGCGGCGATGTCGTCGCGCAACGCGCGCAGCCGCGCGAAGGCGGCGCGTTGCGCGGCCGGCTCGGTGGCAGGTGCGGGGATCGCCATCAGCCCGCGCAAACACAGTCGTGGCAGCACGGCGATGGTGCGCGCCAGCGCCCCGGCCTCATGCGGCGCGCAGCCGCCCTTGCTCGCCTCGCCGCTGACATTCACCTGCAGGCAGACGTTCAACGCCGGCAACCCGGCCGGACGCTGCGCCGATAGACGTTCGGCGGTCTTCAGGCGATCGACCGAATGCACCCACGCGAAGTGCTCGGCCACCGGCCGCGTCTTGTTGCTCTGGAGCGGCCCGATGAAATGCCATTCGAGGCGCGGGTCGGCCAGCGCGGCGATCTTGGGCACGGCTTCCTGCACGGCGCTCTCGCCGAAGGCGCGCTGGCCGGCGCCGGCGGCGGCGGCCACGTCGCCGGCCGGCCAGGTCTTGCTGACGGCGAGCAGGGCCACGCCGGCCGGGTCGCGCCCGGCGGCGGCGCAGGCGGCGTCGATACGTGCGCGCACGGCTTGCAAGTTGGCAGCGATTGATGTCATATAGCGGCCTGAGTATACAAAGCCGGAGACATTGCCCTCATGGACATCACCGAACTGCTGACCTTCGTCGTCAAGAACAAGGCTTCCGACCTGCACCTGTCATCGGGCATGCCGCCGATGATCCGCGTGCATGGCGACGTGCGCAAGATCAACCTGCCGCCGATGGAACACAAGGAAGTGCACGGGATGATCTACGACATCATGAACGACGGCCAGCGCAAGTCGTATGAGGAAAACCTCGAATGCGACTTCTCGTTCGCCGTGCCGGGGCTGGCGCGCTTCCGCGTCAATGCCTTCGTGCAGAACCGCGGCGCGGCGGCGGTGATGCGGACCATTCCGTCGAAGATCCTCTCGCTCGAAGACCTCAAGGCGCCGAAGATCTTCGCCGAGCTGGCCGACCAGCCGCGCGGGCTGGTGCTGGTCACCGGGCCGACCGGGTCGGGCAAGTCGACGACGCTAGCGGCGATGGTGAACCACAAGAACGACAACGAATACGGCCACATC
>JBGARB010000038.1:0-23387 GCA_044230495.1 Rhodocyclaceae bacterium | reverse complement strand
ACGACGGGCCGTCGTAAATCAGCTTGCCCTTGTGCAAGGCGATCGTGCGCGGGCAGTACTTGATGGCGAATTCGACCTGGTGCAGGGAAACGACCACCGTGCAGCCGCGATCGCGGTTCATCTGCGCCAGCAGTTCCATGACGTTGCGCGCCGATTCGGGATCGAGCGAGGCGATCGGCTCGTCGGCCAGCACCACGCGCGCGCCCTGCACGAGGCAGCGGGCAAGCGCCGCGCGCTGCTGCTGGCCGCCCGACAGCGTCGCGGCGCGCTGCCAGGCCGAATGCTCGATGCCCACCGCCACCAGCGCCTCCATGGCCTGCTGGCGCTCCGGCACCGAAAAGCGCATCAGCATCGCGCGCCACAGCGGCATGCGGTACAGCAGCCCGACAAGCACGTTGGTCATCACCGACAGCCGGTTGACCAGATTGAACTGCTGGAACACGAAGCCGACCTTCGCCCGCTGCCGGCGGATGTCGGCAGCCATGCGGCCGTTCGCCTGCACCGTGGCGTCGAACACCCGGATCGAACCGGCGTCGGCGGCAACGAATCCGCCGATGTGGCGCAGCAACGTCGACTTGCCCGAGCCCGAGGCGCCGATCAGCGCCACCATCTCGCCCTCGCCGATCGCGAGGCTGACGCCATCGAGCGCCCGGCAGCACGGAAAGGTCTTGCTCAGGTTCTCAACGACGATCGCATGCGTCATGCCGGCCGGTTCCATTTCAATGTTTCTGCAACATGCGCGCCCGACAATGCATGGTCGCGTTGCCGCGCTGGCCGATGGCCTCGCGGGATCGGGGGCCATTCTTCCGGTGCGACATTGCAGTCGGATGACGAATTGATGAACCTGCGGTGGCGCGTGCCACCGACCTTGGGAGAGCCGCAAATGGAATACCGCCAGGAAGCGCTGCGCATCGGCGGCGAGCGCGTGGCGTGCGCACGCCAGTTCGAGGTCTTCAACCCGTTTACCGGCGCGGCCGTGGGCAGCGTGCCCAAAGCGGGCGTCGACGACATCCGCCGCGCGTTCGACATCGCGCGCGGCTACCGCCCGCGCCTGTCGCGCTACGAACGTCACCGCATCTTGCTGAAGGCAGCCGACATCGTCGTCGCGCGCACGGAGGAAATCGCCGCGCTGATCACCGCCGAGGCGGGGTTGTGCCTGAAGGACAGCCGTTACGAGGCCGGCCGCGTGCGCGACGTGCTGGTGTTCGGCGCGCACGCCGTGCTCGACGACGACGGGGCGATCTTCTCCTGCGACATCACGCCGCATGGTCGCGAGCGGCGGGTGTACACGCAGCGCGATCCGCTGCTCGGCGTCATCAGCGCGATCACGCCGTTCAACCATCCGATGAACCAGGTGGCGCACAAGGTCGTGCCGGCCATCGCCACCAACAACCGCATGGTGCTCAAGCCGTCGGAGAAGGTGCCGCTGTCCGCCCTGCTGCTCGCCGACATCCTGTACGAAGCCGGCCTGCCGCCGCCGATGTTTCAGGTGGTGACGGGCGACCCGGCCGAGATCGCCGACGAACTGCTGACCCACCCGGCCGTCGAACTGATCACCTTCACCGGCGGCGCGGCGATCGGCAAGGCCATCGCGGCCCGCGCCGGCTATCGGCGCATGGTCCTCGAACTGGGCGGCAACGATCCGCTGATCGTCATGGACGACGCCGATCTCGACGAAGCCAGCACGCTGGCGGCGAGCGGCTCGTACAAGAATTCCGGACAGCGCTGCACGGCCATCAAACGCATCCTCGTGCATCGCGCGGTGGCCGACGATTTCGTCGACCGGCTGGTCGAGAAAACGCGCGACTGGCGCCATGGCGATCCGGCCGACGCCGGCATGGACATGGGCACCGTCATCGACGAAGCCGCCGCGACGCTCTTCGAGGCGCGCGTCAAGGAGGCGGTCGCGCTCGGCGCGCAACTGCTGCACGGCAATCATCGCGTCGGCGCGCTGTATTCGCCCACCGTGGTCGATCATGTGCGTCCGCACATGACGCTGGTGCGCGAAGAGACCTTCGGACCGGTGTCGCCGGTGATCCGCTTCAACGGTCTGGACGAAGCCATCGCCATCGCCAACGGCACGGCCTTCGGCCTGTCGTCCGGCGTTTGCACCAATCGTCTGGATGTCATCACGCGGCTGGTGTCCGAGCTGCACGTCGGCAGCGTCAATGTGCGCGAAGTACCCGGCTACCGGCTGGAGCTGACGCCATTCGGCGGCATCAAGGATTCCGGCCTGGGCTACAAGGAAGGCGTCCTGGAAGCGATGAAGAGCTTCACCAACGTGAAGACCTACTCGCTGCCCTGGCCGCTTTGATTTCGACGCCCGTCGCGCTGCTGGTCCTGCTCTCGGCGCTGATGCACGCCGGCTGGAACTACCTCGTCAAGGCCAGCCCAGACCGCCTGCTCGATACCGTTGGCTTCGCCATCGCCGGCAGCCTGGTGTCGGCCGGCCTGCTGCCGTTCTTCGAGCCGCCGGCGCCTGCAAGCTGGCCGTGGCTGGGCGGTACGGTGTTCATCCACGTCGCCTACTTTCTCGCCGTGGTCGAAACCTACCGTCAGGCCGATCTGTCGCTGGCCTACCCGGTGATGCGCGGCCTGGCGCCGGTACTCGTCGCGCTGGCCGCGCCGCTGGCCGGCGATGTCACCAGTCCGACGCTGGTGACAGGCGTCGGCCTGATTGCCACCGGCATCGTCTTCCCCGCCGCACTCGGCGTGCATCGCGGCGCCGTCACCGGCCGCAGCCTCGTCTGGCCGCTCGGCGTCGCCGCGCTGATCGCGTTCTACACGCTGGTCGACGGCATCGGCGTGAGGCGTTCCGGCAGCCCGGTGGCCTTCACGCTGTGGTTGTTCCTGCTCGACGCATGGGGCATCTATGCGGTCGCCCGCTGGCGCCGCGGCCCGATGGTGATGACGCACCTGCGTGCCCGCGTGCTGCCCTCGCTCGCCGGCTCGGTGCTCACCGTCGGCTCCTACGGCATCGTGTTGTGGGCCATGAGCGTGGCGTCGATCCCTGCCGTGGCAGCGCTGCGCGAAACCTCCGTGATTTTCGCCGCCCTGCTTGGCGCGCTGCTGCTCAAGGAACGCATGGGCCCCCCTCGCATCGCCGGCGCCGCGCTCGTCGCCGCCGGCGCGGCCGTCATCCGCTGGGCCTGACGCGCATTGCGCGCGAAGCGCCGTGCCACCACCACTGTAGTTTGGTCCGGGTTGGCTGGAACCCCGCGGCAAAGACACGCAGCACCCCAAGGCATTCCCGCCCTGTTCGCCTCGCCCCTGCCGACGGCCCGCCGGCTTGGGCAGCAGTGCGGATCAACGTTCCATCGCGCCCTTGCCGGCGAGGATTCGATCCCGGAAACCCGCCACGCGGGCAATGCGGGTCTCGGCCTTTTTCGCCGAGTTCAGGTTGATGCAGTAGCTTCTTTGACGCCCCGGCGTGAGGCCGAAGAACGCCCGCGACAGATCGGGGTCGGCGCTCAATGCCTCCGCCAACTCCGACGGCAGCTCGATGTCGGTCGCGTCCTTGGGCGGCTTGATGCCTGCTGCGGCATAAGTCATCGCCTCCGCCAGGTAGGCGCGGATGGTCCTCTCCATCGCCGCCACTTGCGCATTGTCCGTGAACCGGATCATGTCCGGGTGCTTCGTATTGGGGCCCTGCCTCTCCAGCACGCCATCGGCGTCCTTCATCAGCGCGGCATTGAAGAAGCTGAGCCGGAAGTCACTGCGGAAGGCGCCGATGATCGCGATGTTGCGATCCCTGTGCATGTAGCACGGATGACCCCACTTCACCGTTTCGACCAGCTTCAGAGCAATGCAGAGTTCCCGCAGCGCCCGCAATCCGCCAGCCCATTTTCGTGTCGAGCAATCGGCCGTCGCGAATCGCTCGCAACGACCGCAGCCGCTTGAAAAGTAGTCCTCGACCCTGGTGATCATGTCCGACTCTCCCGCAAAAGGGGTTCAACGCGAGGCCGGCAGAACATGCGCCCAACGCCGGCCATCAGCGGCGGACCGGGCGGACGGCCGTGTCAGACCTCGCGCCTAGCCGCCGCAAGGTACAACCCCAAACCGATCATCGTGCCCCCCGAAACCCTGGTGAGCATCCGCTCGCGGCCCGCGCGCAGCGCCGGGCTGCCCAAAAGCCGTTCAGTGGCGAATACATAACCGATATCGGCCAGCGTATTCAGCCCAACGCAAACCACGCCCAGCAGCATGAGTTGGGGCGCCAGCGGTTGTTCGAGCACGACAAACTGCGGCAGGAAGGCGACGAAAAAGATCGCCGTCTTGACGTTCAGCGCCTCGACGAAGATTCCGTCGCGCAAACCGCGCCACACACCGTGCGAGCCGCCGGCTGCCACCGGCGCTTGCCTTCCTTCGTTCGTGAGAACAAGCCGGATGCCAAGGTAGATGAGGTAGGCGGCCCCCAGATACTTGATGATCGAGAACGCAACGGCCGATTGCGCAAGCAGGACGGACAAGCCGAAGGCGGCGGCCAGGACATGCTGCAAGCCGCCCAACCCCGTGCCAAGACTCGCAGCCAGGCCTTCGGCGCGACCACCGGCGACGGTGCGTGCCACGACGAAGGCGACGCCGGGGCCAGGCGTGACGGCCAATGCGGTTGCTGCGATCAGGAAGGCGAGATACGTCGACATCAGGAGGCCCTATGGGTTTGAGTGCAAGGTGAAGCCTCCTGGATCATCGGCGCGGCGCGGCTGTTTGCGCAGCGTCCGTATGGCCCCGCCGGGTTGGGCGACCGCCAAGTGACGACCTAATTGGCGGCCGCATTCGCTTTGCCGAGCAGGAGAACTCTTGCGTCACCATTGGCCTGATAGCTCGCGTAGAGCAAATAGGGAGCGAGCACCGCCATCCCGCCGAAGATGCCAAGCACCCCAAGTGCCAAACCGCCAGGTGAAAACCGGTGCCGCCAAGCCAGCCATAGCCCGGAAAGCATCAAAAAGGACATGAAGTCCGCGTTGAACTGGCCGGGCCATGTCATCGCCAGCATGTCACCAAAGAATATCGGCAAGAGGTTCCAACCGTGGTTGAGGCCCACCATCATTGTGTAGGCATACAGACAGACGATCACAGCGACGAGATAAATGCGAAAAGCCTTCATTGGCGGCCCCACAAGGCATGACGTTTGACCAGCGAAAGATATCCCGGCCATCGGCTGACATGAACGGCGCGATGCGGCTTCATCGCGCTGCGTCCATGTTGATGGTTGGCTTGGGCGTCACTTTTCAGTGAGCGCAAGATTTGCGCCGAGGCCTGCGAAAGTGGCAGCGAAGCCTCGCCGCAGCCATGCCTGGACTCGGGGTGATTCAACAACCGCCTTGCGAAACAAATGGGCGAGGCACCCATAAGCCACGAATACGACAAACGTCATGGCCATGAACGTGGCGCTCAGGACAAGAAGCTGCCAGAGCGGTTCCGTCGTTCCCGGCTGAACGAATTGCGGAAGAAACGCCAGGAAGAAGATGGTCAGCTTGGGATTGAAGATGTTGAGCAAGAACGCCTTCACCACCAGACCAATCGCCGTCGTCGTGGCGGTCGTGCCGTCAATGGCAAAGGCTGATTTGTCTCGCCAGGTGGCGATGGCGATGTAGAACAGGTAGAGGACACCAGCGTACTTGAGGGCCTGGAACGCCACGGCGCTCGTATGCATGACGGCTGCAAGGCCAAGAACGGTGGCCAGCAGATGCGGAACGATGCCCGCCGTGCAACCCAGTGCGGCAAACACGCTGGCCTTCCGGCCTTGGACAAGGCCCGTGGATACGGTAAAGACAACCCCGGTGCCGGGAATCAGCACGACGATGAACGAAGTGATCAGGAATTCAAGGCTGAGCATTGGCGGAATCTCCGGGTGCATTTCGGCGCGACGATTGTGACACGCAACGCAGTGCCGAGCAGGCTGCGCGGCTGTTTGCGCCGCACCGCTCGAACGCCGGGCCAGGCTGTGGACGCTTACGCGCGAACCGCCGCTTCGATTTCGGCAATGTCGATCTTCCTTTGCTTCATCATCGCCGCCATCGCCTTCGCAGTCACATCCCTGTCGGCCCTCAACGTCAATTCCGTCAGCCGCCGCGGGAAGACCTGCCACGACACACCGTAGCGATCCTTGAGCCAGCCGCAGTGGCTTTCCTCGCCGCCGTTCGCGGTGAGCGCCGCCCAGAGCCTGTCGGTCTGGGCCTGATCGTCCGTCTCGACCGAAATAGACACCGCCTCGGATAGCGTGAACATCGGTCCTGCATCGAGGATCTGATACGGCACACCACCGAGCGTGAAGTCGATCAGCCAGGAAGCGCCATCGCCGCTGATATCGTACGTCGCCTCGATCCGGCTTCCCGGAATGAGCGCGCAGTAAAACGCCGCAGCCTCGCGACCGCGACCGTCATGGAACCACAGGCAGGTACGGATGGAACTGGGCATTGTGTCGTCCTTTGTGTGAATGGATAGATGCGGCGGCATGATGCAGCCTGACGTTCGTGTGCGCGGCCTGCGCGGCATTATCGTGCAGCGCCCGGCAACCGCAGGAAGCAGGATTGAACGCCGGCTCAGCCGATGTCGGTTAGGCAAGCGCGTCCATTAGACGGAACCCATCAAAGGCGTTGCAAGCACCATGCAGCAACTGCTTCGACCGATTGGTCATTTCCGGATCAATGACCTCGTTTGGGTTCATTCGAAATGGCGACCCGGCAAGAAATGGACGGACGAGAAAGGCGCGTCATCTTGGGGATATGACGGAATGACCAGCCAGGCGGACACTTGGCGATTGGCGGTCTCATTGCTGTCCGTACTCCCGCTTCAATGCGACGGCCACGCGTCCGATAAGATCGATCGGCAATGGTTCACTGAGCGGGAACGACAGATTGCCCTTCACACCTCGATACCGCTCCAGCTCCCTAATGAGCGAGACATCTTCGGTGACAGGCGGGTAGATGCCAATGTGCTTCTTGAACGCGGCGAAATAGAAGAAAACGCGCTGGCGCTTGAACGCTGGCATGTTGTAACTGATGCAGCGCGATGCATCCGGTAACAGCGTTTCGACCTTCGTCTGGATAGAAACCAGGAGAGGCCTTACCTCGGGCAAGACGCTCTCGAAATATTCCTCATGCGATGAAAAAGTCATCAGCGCTTACCAAAATGCCAGCCGTGGAGATGACCGGCGCTGCGCTGACCTTAAACCAATCAACCTCCACGAAATGCGGCCCAATTCACTGGACTTCTCAAGTGCGGCGTGCCGTGAAGGTAACTGGCGGCCGGTGCGCGAAGCGCGGTGGGAACCCGAAAGTCGTGCACAGCGCGGCTTTGAGGCTGTCCGATTGACCGTAGGGTCGGGCATTGCGTCTAGCCGCGACAAAGAAACCTTTCAACGGCCGACTCTGCTTCAAGAAGAAGCTTTTGAACCTCGTCCTGAGAGTAATCAAGAGTATCGCCATGAGCTTGGTTGATGTAACGTGTTTCCTTCATGGAATTCCTTCATGGGAAATTCTTGACGCCCTAACGAATAGCGTGAATCCGCCGTTGCGGGCGCAGATCAGAAGTCTAGTAGGCCATATCGGCGGATAAACCTTGTCGGACTGAACCGCCGGGTGGGCGATGGTCATGGGGATTGTCAGTTTGTCGGTGCCGTGCGCAGGACATAAGCATAGCGCCGAAACCGTGTGCGAGCAAACATCGTCACGATTCCGGTAGACCGTCAGGGTCGGTGTTCGCTTCGCACGCGCCGTCGTCCGGCCTGAACGAAGTCCTGCGCGTCTGCGGGCCGAGCCGATCCCTGTCGGGGTTTCCGACACACCACACGCACGGATACGGGTCGTAGCGGCTCATGGCACCGGTGGCTGCCGTGATGCGCCGTGGTCAGCGCGCTGCAACACCGCCACGAACTGCCGTTGCCCCTGATGGCATTGCATGCAGCACCGCCATGCCAGTCCGGCGAAGCGATGCACGGCCTCGCGAAACCCCATGCGCCGTGCCACCACCACTGTAGTTTCAAAAAAAAGGCCCGCCATCTTCGGCGGGCCAATCGAGCGGAGGAGGAGGTTCGCTCGGGGGAGAGACGGTCGCGGATCAGGGTGTTTCGGTATAGCTCTGCGTGCTGTATTCGCCAGTGGCCAGGCGCGCAAGCGGCGTGCGCTCCTTCAGGTATTGCAGGAAGGAATCGGCATAGTCGAGGAAGGTGTTTTCCTGCCGGCTCGCCGGCACGGCCTTGAGCGTGAGGTAGTTGTCGCCGCCGGCCGAGGTGAAGTTGTTGGTGACGACGCGGTAGGTGCCGTTCATGTCGAAGGCACCCCACGCGCCGCTGGCGTTGCGCAGTTGCAGGTTGGAAACGCGCGAGCCCTTGGGCTGCCGCATGTCCACATCGAAGCGCAGGCCGGCGGTATAGGGATAGGCGCCGGAGCCGGTGCCGCCTGCATCGGCCACGGAGGCGATGCCATCCTCGATCGTCGCCTTCACTTCGGCGCCGGTCAATGTCATACGCACCAGCAGGTTCTTGAACGGCAGCAGTTCATACACCTTGCCCACGGTGATGTTGCCGGCCGGGATGTCGATGCGCACGCCGCCGCCATTTTGCAGCGCGATGTCGGCGCCGCCAAAGCGCTGACCTTGCGCAAGGAATGCCTCGGCGACGAGCTGCTGGATGTCGCCGCCGTGGGCAATGACATGCGGATCGAGGTTGCAGACGTCGCCCAGGCGCGAGCGCGTGGTGTCGCGCTTCGGGCCCGGCACGCGGCGCAGGCACAGCGTGTCGTTCGATGCGCCGATCACCTGCAGGCCGAGCGCATCCTTGGCCGTCTTGTACGGCGCCAGCACGCTGGTGACGGCTGCCGACGGCGCAGTGACGCGCAGCAGCCCGCCGCTGGCATCGAGCCCGCTGCGGAAGGCCGCGGCGTCCGCCGCCGATGCCGCCGTGCTGCCGAGCTTGAAGCTGTCGCCGACGAGCACGTGCGGCTTGCCGCCGCAGCTCGTGACGTCGCCGCGTTTGTCGAAGCTGACGTCGAGTTCGCCGACGGCGTAGCTGTATTGCCAGGCCTGCACGATGCACACGCGCTTGCCGGCCTTGTCGGTGGCCTGCGTCGGATAGGCGCCGCTCGGCGTCAGGCCGAAGCCGGTCAGCTCATTGGGGCCGAGCAGCGTATGCGAATCTCCGCCGACGATGACATCGACGCCGGTGAGCTTGGCGGCCATGGCCTTGTCGGCGTCGTAGCCCTGGTGGGTGAGCAGGATGATCTTGTCGACGCCATCGTTGGTCAGCTGGTTGATCGCCGTCTGCGCGCTGGCCGTTTCGTCGGCAAAGGTGGTGCCGGCGTCGGGGCGCGAGGCGTTCTTGGTCTTGTTGGCGATGGTGATGCCGACGATGCCGAGCAGTTGCCCATCGCGGCGGATGACGGTGGTGCCCTTGACGCGCTGGCGCAGCGCGCTGCCGGCGGGGCTGACGTTGGCCGAGAGGATCGGCGTGTTGCAGGTCTGCGGCGTGGCGCCGAGGAACTCGAGGAACTTCACCAGGCCGGCATCGGCGTTGTCGAACTCGTGGTTGCCGAGCGTGAAGGCATCAAAGCAGACGGTGTTCATCGCCGCGGCGTCGGCCTGGCCTTCGGACTGCGTGAAGTACAGGTCGCCCGTCAGCGCGTCGCCCGCATGCAGCTTGAGCACGGCGCGGTCGCTGGCGGCGGCCAGCTCGTTGATCGCCTGCGCCACCCGTGCGAAGCCGCCCAGATCGAGCGTCACCGACTTGCTGGTGCCGGCGGCATCCTTCAGCGTCAGCGTCGTCGTCTCGGCATCGAGATGCGAGTGGTGGTCATTGATGTGCAGGACCTTCAGGTTCAGCGGCTTGCCTTCGTCGCCGCCACCCAGGCAGCCGGCAAGGGAGAACGCCGCAGCAAGGGCGACGACGGAAGTACGCGGACGGAATGACGACATGGCTGGTGCGGTGACGTGTGGAGGGATGTGGTCATGCTAGGCAGCGCCCATGACGATCCGATGACGAATTCTTTGCATGCCGGTGCGCGGCATGCCACCGAGCGCCGTACCGCCACTACTGTCGTTTCAGTCCACGCGCAGGCCGGTCACCGACTGCTGCAGCCGCTCGGCGAGCGCGGAGAGATCCCTTGCCGTACGCACGCCGGCATCGAGCGCACGGTGGTTTTCGTCAGCCGCCGCGGCCATGGCCTGCACTTGTGCGGCGATATCGACGCTGGTGCAACGTTCCTCTTCAGCGGCAACGACGATGTCTGCGACATGCCGGGCGCTGCAGTCGACTGCCTCGCGCAGCGCGCGCATGGCCTCCGCCAGCTCGCCGACGCGGTCGGCGCCGCTGGCGACACCGGCGCCGGCCTGCGCCATCTTCGCCGCGACATCCGCCGTATCACGCTGGATCGCCGCGACCATGGTGCCGACATCGCGCGTGGACTGGCCCGTGCGATCGGCGAGCTTGCGCACTTCGTCGGCGACGACTGCGAAGCCGCGTCCCTGCTCGCCCGCCCGCGCCGCCTCGATCGCCGCGTTGAGCGCCAGCAGATTGGTCTGCTCGGCCACTTCGTCGATCGTGCGCACGCTCGCGTCGATCTGCCGCGAACGCTCCTCGAGACGGCGGATGCTCTCGACTGCGGCGACGACTTCGCCGCGCACGGCCGCGAGTCCCTCGATGGCCGCGCGGGCGCGGCGTTCTTCGTCGAGCGCGCTGCGCGCGGCCGAGTCGGCAATGGCGGACGTGGCATGCGCATGCTCGGCCACTTCGCCGATGCTGCGCGTCAGCGTCTCGACGCTGCTGGCCACGCGCTCGGCGCCCGTGCTCAGCTTGCGCGAGGCGCCGGCGATGTCGATGCTCTGCGCGCTCATCGCCTGCGCGGCGCCGCTGACCGAGCCGACGGCCGTCACGGTATCGCGGATCAGTTTCGAGAAGCCCTCGCCCATGCCGTTGAACTGGCGCCCCAACGCCGCCAGTTCGTCGCCCGTGGACACCTCGGCGCGCGCCGAAAGATCGCCGGCCGCCATGCGGTCGACCGCCAGCGTCAGGCCGCGCAGGCCCCGCGCGATGGCGGCGTTCGTCGTCACCACGCCCACCATGGCCAGCAGCAGCACGGCGACGATGGCGGCGACGATGAGATTCCGGCGCTGCGCCAGCCGGGCCTCGCGCTCGGCCAGCAATGCGTCGGCATGGCCGGCGAGCGCTGCGGCTATGGCCAGCGATTCGTCCAGCGCCACGCGCGTGCGCTCGACGAATTCGGTCGGCGGCATGTCGATTTCGCTGGTTTCCAGCATGCGTGTCGTCAGCGCCTCCTGCACACCGAGATAGGCCGTATTCAGGCGGCTGCCCAGCGCCTCGAGCGGCGGCGCCAGTTCGGGCTGCTCGGCCGACACCTTCTCGAGCGCGCCAAGGCTCCAGCGCACCAGCGGATCGAAGTTGCCCCGCAGCAGCGTCAGCTCGTTGCGCCGCGCGCCTTTCAGCCGCTTCGCGGCCAGTACGCCAGCGCCGATGCGTCCGGCATTGCCGGTGGCGTCGATGAGGTCCGGCAGGTTGGCGAGCAACACCGCGATGAGCCGATGGCTGGCGACATCGCCATCGACGATCAGCCGCGAGCGGTCGTTGAGTGCGTCAAGCCCGGCGCGCACATGCCCGATGCGCCGGGCATGCTGTTCGGCGATGTCGCCGTCCGTTGCGGCAAGTGCCTCGTCGAGACCCGCCGGCCAGTCCTTGCCGCCCAGCCCGGCCGCGGTGACGCGTTCGCGCACGCGAGCAAGCGCCGCGGCAGGGTCGGCCGCGCCAGCACCCACAGTCGCCACGCCGTCGTCCGCCCGCACGACCCGCCCGGCGGCATCGCCGTGAATCGCGACCAGCAAGGCGAGTGCCGGCACCTGCACGGCCAGCGCGGCACGCTCGGTACGCAGCGCCTGCACATCGGCCTGCAGTTCGACCAGCGCGATCACCGCGGCGAGGGCCAGCGGCACGCCGAACATCGCCGCCGCGAGGCGCAGCTTGTTGCGGAACGACAGGTGTCCGACGATCCGGCTCGCCGCGTCGATGAGGTCCATGGGTGCGAGGCCGTGACGGAAAGTTGACGATGCTATGTCGCCGCCATTGCAACCTTATGACGCATCGGCTGCAGACGGCGATCGACGAAGCAATAGCTGCCGACACGCCCTTTGGCGACCTTCTTGGCCTCGGCGAGCACCGGCGACACTTCGGCGGCGCTGGCGAAGCGTGCGCCATCGACCGGCACCGCGCCGGCGGACAGGCTGATCAGCGGATGGAAGCTGACCAGCCCCTGGCGGTTCTCGGTGATGTAGCCGCCGGCGGCCCGGTGCTCCGGCCGGTAGAAGGCGCCAACGCCGGCATCGAATTCGACCAGCAGCTGCTCGACGCGCCGCTCCCAGTCGCCGCTGCCGAAGACGACGAGGAAATCGTCACCGCCGACGTGGCCGAGGAAGTCGGTATCCGGCTCGATGGCGCCGGCCAGCATGCGCGCCGTGAAGCGGATGACTTCATCGCCGGCGGTATAGCCATAAACGTCGTTGAAGGCCTTGAAGTGGTCGAGGTCGAAGTAGGCGACAACAAATCCGGCGCCGCCGGCGAGCTGGCGGTTGATCGTCTCGTCGATGGGCACGTTGCCAGGCAGCATGGTCAGCGGATTGGCATAACGCGCCGCGAATACCTGCATGTCCGACACGGCCTTGATGAGGTCGGTCATGTGGCCGGAACCGAAGTAGCGCCCCTGCTGCGTGACGATGAAGCCATCGACCAGATGCCGCTCGTTGAGGTTCGCCACGACTTCCGACAGCGTGCGCAGCGAGGCATCGACATCGAACATCAACGGTGCCGCATCCATCATGTGCGCACACGACTTGCGGCCGAACAGTTCCGGGAAATAGCGCTCGCTGCCGCGCTTGAGCACATCCATCGAACGCAGCGTGCCGAGCACGCGCGCGTCGTCGTCGACGACCGGCAGGGACAACAGATGGTCGTCGGCGGCGAACATCTCGATGGCCTCGCCGCAGGTGGTCGCCGGCGTCACCGTCGCTGCGCGACGTGCCAGCTGGCCGGCGGTGATGCCGCTGCCGCGCGATTCGCCGACCATCGCCGACGACGGCGCGACGCAGAGCAGTGCCATGACATCGGCGCGCAGGTCGGGGCGCGGCGTTAGCGCCGGGCGGGCGACGAGGTAGCCCTGGATCAGCGGGATGCCGACCTGGCGCATGGCATGCAGATCCGCGGCCTCTTCGACGCCCTCGCCGATCACCGTGCAGCCGACATGGACGGCCATGTCGACGATGGAACGCACGAAGCGCTGCTTGAGCGCATCGCGATGGATGCCGTCGATGAAATGACGGTCGATCTTGACGTATTCGGGCCGCAGCTCGCTCCAGCGGCGCAGCGATGCGAAGCCCTCGCCGAGGTCGTCGATGGCCATCACGAAACCCAGCGCACGCAGGTCGTGCAGGGCCGCAGCCAGCGATGCCGGGTCGGTCGCGGCGCGCGTCTCGGTCAGCTCGATGACGATGCGGCTGGGCGGCACGCCGGCCTGGCGCAGCACCTCGATGATGCGCGCACGACGGCGAGCCGACTCGGCGAGTGCATCGGCGGTGACGTTGAGAAAGAGTTGCCCGGGCAAACCCAGTTCGCGGAAGCGGCGCACGGCCAGCGTCAGCAGCGTGCGTTCGACATCGATCAGGCGCCCGAGCCGCAAGGCTACGTCGAAGAGCACCAGCGGCGAATGCAAGGGCGAGTCGGATGGTCCGCGGGCCAATGCTTCCCAGCCGAAGATGCCGGCCCGGTCGAGCGCGACGATGGGCTGGAAATGGATGGCCGTGCCATCGCCGGCGAGCACGCGCGCGAGTTCCGCGTCGTGGTCGTAGTCGCCGGCCGGCGCAACGCCGGCTGCCTGGGTCGCCATCATCGGTCGCTCAGGCTAGCGGCCGACGATTGCGGTTTCGTTGCAGCCGCACGCGACGAAACTACAGTGGTGGTGGCACGGCGCTTGCCGGCACAGGCGCTCAGCCGAAGCGGCCGGTGATGTAGTCCTCGGTTTCCTTTTTCTTCGGGCTGACGAAGAGTTCTTCGCTGTCGCCGAACTCGACCATCTCGCCGATGTACATGTAAGCCGTGTAGTCCGAGATGCGCGCGGCCTGCTGCATGTTGTGCGTGACGATCAGGATGGTGACGTTTTCCTTCAGCTCGATCACCAGTTCCTCGATGCTCGCGGTAGCGATCGGGTCGAGCGCGGAAGTCGGCTCGTCGAAGAGGATGATCTCTGGATCGGAGGCCAGCGCGCGGGCGATGCACAGGCGCTGCTGCTGACCGCCGGAGAGGTTGGCGCCCAGTTCGTTGAGGCGGCCGGAGACTTCGTTCCACAAGGCCGCACCCTTGAGCGCCGACTTGACGCGATCCTCGATCTCGGTCTTGTTCGTCATGCCGCGCACGCGCAGGCTGTAGGCGACGTTCTCGAAGATCGACTTGGGAAACGGGTTGGGCTTCTGGAACACCATGCTGATGCGCATGCGCACCTCGATCGGATCGACATCCTTCGACACGAGGTTGGTGTTGTCGGGTTGCAGGATGATGCCGCCGCCGGCGTAACGGTTGCCGGGGTAGAGATCGTGCATGCGGTTGAAGCAGCGCAGCAGTGTGGATTTGCCGCAGCCCGAAGGGCCGATCAGCGCCGTGACCTTGCGGTCGTACACCGGCATCGAGACCTTTTTCAGCGCATGGAACTCGCCGTAGAAGAAGTCGAGCTCGCGGACTTCGGCCTTGATCTGCGGTGGCGCTGATGCGGCTGCGGGGGCGGCAGCGGCGGGGGCGACAGTGTCGGTTTGGGTCGTCATTTGTTGTTCACCACTTGATGTTCTTGCGCAGTCGGTAACGCAGCCAGATCGCCGTGGCGTTCATCGCCAGCGTCATGAAGACGAGGATGAAGCCCGCGGCAGCAGCATTGATCGTGAATTCGGCTTCGGGGCGCGAGGTCCAGTTGAACATCTGGATCGGCATCACCGTGAAGGGCGCGAACACCCAGTCAAACAGGCCCGCCGGCGGCTCGCCGGTGCCCGGCAGCGGCGGCAGGAAGGCGATGAAGGTCAGCGCACCGATGGTGATGATGGGTGCCGTCTCGCCGATGGCGCGCGCCATGCCGATGATGATGCCGGTGAGGATGCCGGCGCTCGAATATGGCACGATGTGGTCGCGCGTGGTCTGCCAGGTGGTGGCGCCGCAGGCGTAGGCGCCCTCGCGCACCGACTGCGGGATCGCGCGGATCGATTCGCGCGTGGCAACGATGACCACCGGCAGGATCAGCAACGCCAGCGTCAGGCCCGCGGAGAGGATGCTCTGGCCGAAGCCGAATTCATAGACGAACAGGCCGAGCGCCAGCAGGCCATAGACGATGGACGGCACGCCGGCGAGGTTGGTGATGTTGATCTCGATGACGTCGGTGATCCAGTTCTTTGGCGCGTATTCCTCGAGATACACGCCGGCGGCGACGCCCAGCGGCACCGCGGCGAGCGCCGTGACGATCATCACGAGGATGGTGCCGACCCACGCCGAGAGGATGCCGGCACTGCCGGCGCGACGCGACGGAAAATTGGTGAAGAAATCGTAGTCGATGCGCGGCAGGCCCTTCACCGCCATGTCGGCGAACAACGCGGCGAAGGTCAGCACGCCGACCATCAGGGAAAGCAGACCGAGCACGGCAAAGAAGGTGTCGAAGCGCTTGGCCTTGCCGATGATGTCGCGGATGCGCGCCAGCTTGGCGGCGTGGTCGATGGTGGCCATGTCAGTGGCACCCGGCCGTCCGCAGCCGCTGAACCGCCCCCTTGGGGGGCAGCGAATGCAATGAGCGTGGGGGTGGTTTCATCCTAATACACCTCGCGGTACTTCTTGCGCAGCCAGTAGCCGAGCAGGTTGAAGGTCAGCGTCATCAGCAGCAGCGTGAGGCCGGCGGCGAAGATGGTCTGGTAGCCGATCGAGCCGTGCGGCAGATCGCCCAGCGCCACCTGCACGATGTAGCTGGTGATGGTCGCGCCCGGTTCGGTCGGATTGAACGTCAGGTTCGGCTGCATGCCGGCGGCGACGGCCAGGATCATCGTTTCGCCGACGGCACGCGAAACGCCCAGTATGTAGGCCGAGGCGATGCCCGAGGTGGCCGCCGGCATGACCACGCGCGTCGCCGTTTGGAAGCGCGTTGCGCCCATCGCGTAGGAACCTTCGCGCAACGACATCGGCACGGCGCGCATGGCGTCCTCGGACAGCGAACTCACGTAGGGAATGATCATCACGCCCATGACGAGGCCCGCCGAGAGCAGGTTGAAGCCCGGCAGGTCGGGGTAGAACCATTGCAGGATCGGCGTCAGGAAGACCAAGGCGAAATAGCCATAGACGATGGTCGGCACGCCGCCGAGCAGCTCGAGGAAAGGCTTGGCGATTTCGCGCACCTTGAACGAGGCGAATTCGGACAGGTAGATGGCGATGATGGTGCCCAGCGGAATCGCCACCAGCAGCGCCACGGCCGAACTGGTGATGGTGCCGGAGAGCAGCACGAAGATGCCGTAATGGGCGTCGTCGAACAGTGGCGTCCATTGCGAATCGAACAGGAAATCGGTCAGCGGAACCGTCTGGAAGAACACCCAGGATTCCTTGACGAGGATGTATACGATCGCCGCGGTGACGAAGACCGAGAAGGCCGCGGCCGAAAACATGATGGCCTCGATGATGCGTTCCTTCACGTGGCGCATCGGCTTCTTTTTCAGCCGCTCGCTGATGTGCCCGCTGAGCATCGGGTCGTTTACAGAGGGATTGGCGGTGGTCATGGCCGTGTTGGGTCGTCGGGTGGGCAGCGCGATGGGCAGGGCGCGCACCACCACGCGTCCACCCGGCTTCGGGATGGACGCGGGGCGGGCGTGCTGCGGAATTTATTCCTTCGGATCGCGCTTGAGCAGATCGGCCACCTTGACGCCGATTTCATTGTGACCGCCGAACGCCGTGCCGGTCTTGAGCTTGGCGAAATTGTCGAGGCCATGCTTGTAGTCGGCATCCGACAGCGGCATGTACTTGACCTCCTTGACCAGCGGCGCCGCGTTCTTCATGTAGAACTCGACGAACTCCTTGACCTCCGGACGCGCCGCGGCCTTGGCCGAGACATAGATGAAGATCGGACGCGCGAGCGGCTCGTATTCGCCGCTGGCAACGCCTTCGGGCGAGGGCATGACGGCCTTGCCCTTGCTGTTGACGATGGGCAGCGCCTTGAGCTTGTCCTTGTTCTCGATGTAGTACGCGTAGCCGAAGTAGCCCAGGCCGGCCACATCGCGCGAGACGCCCTGCACCAGCACGTTGTCGTCTTCCGACGCCGTGAAGTCGCCGCGGCTGGACTTGGCCTTGCCGTTGACCGCTTCGGTGAAGTATTCGAAGGTGCCCGAGTCGGCACCCGGGCCGAAGAGCTTCAGCGGACGATCCGGATAGGCCGGATTGATCTGCTTCCAGTTGGTGACCTTGCCCTGCGCGCCGGGCTCCCACATCGCCTTCAGCTCGGCGATCTTGCCTTCCTTGAGCCAGTCGTTCTTCGGGTTGATGACCACCGTCAGCGCATCGAACGCGACCGGCAGTTCGACATATTTGATGCCGGCCGCCGCGCAGTCTTCCATTTCCTTCTTGGTGATCGGGCGCGAGGCATCCGAAATGTCCGTCTCGCCGCGGCAGAACTTCTTGAAGCCGCCGCCCGTCCCGGAAATGCCGACGGTAACCTTCACGGCGTTCTTCTTGGCCTTCTGGAATTCCTCGGCGACGGCCTCGGTGATCGGATAGACAGTCGACGAACCGTCGATCTTGACCAGCACCTGCGCGCTCACGTGGGGGGCCGCAAAGGCGCCAGCAAGCGCCAACGCCATGAATTTCAACGATTTCATCGATCAGACTCCTAGGGTTGATTGGAACAACAGGCGTAGTCTAGGAACCGATTGTTACAGCCCCGTGAAGACGCCCCAATCCGTCCCTTGCGGCCTTTCTGGCAAACTGCGGCGCCCTTCCCCACGCCGCCCCCTTTTTTGCCGCATGCCGATGTCGCGCCTTGCCGCCCTGCCCCGCACCCTGTGGCGCGCGCTTGCCACCGCCGCCGTGCTGCTCGGCGGTGCCGCGATCGTTGCCACCACCTTCGGCTGGGTGAGCCCGGCCACGCGACTGGCGATCCGCCGCCGCTGGTCGCGCGCGCTGCTCGGCGCGCTGGGCGTCGCCCGCGAGGTGCGCTGGCACGGCGAGCCGCCGGATCGTCGCCATGGCCTGGTGGTCGCCAACCATATCTCCTTCGTCGACATCTTCGCCATCGACGCGGTGTCTTCCGCCGATTTCGTCTCCAAGGACGACGTGCAGCACTGGCCGCTGGTCGGTGCCCTGGCGCGCCGCTCCGGCACGGTGTTCATCGAGCGTGGCAGCCGTCGCGCCGCCCACCGCACGCAGGAGACGATGATCGAGCGGCTGCGCGCCGGGCATCGGGTGGCTATCTTCCCCGAAGGCACCACGACGCCGGGCGACGACCTGCTGCCCTTCCACGGCGCGCTGTTCCAGGCGGCCGTCGAAGCCGGCGCGCCGGTGCATCCGGTCGTCGTCCGTTATCGCGATGCCCGCGGCAGCCCTTCGCGCGCCGCCGCCTATGTCGGCGACACGACGCTGGCGCAGTGCGTCGCCACGATACTCGGCGCGCGCGGCCTCGTCGTCGAGCTCGAATGGCTGCCGGCGATCGCCCCGCCGCACGCCGACCGCCGCCACCTCGCGCATCACGCGCACCAGCTGATCGCGCACGCCGTGCGCCGTGCCGCCAACACTGGAGTTTGACCGCCGGCGCAACATGGCCGTAACACGGCCACCATGACGCGGTAATGCGCCGCCCCGACACTGCCGGGCATTTCAACGACAGCAAGGGATATGCCATGGAATGTGTCCTGGCCGCGCGCAGCGAAAGCGAACAGAAGCACAGCACCGCCGACCGCTACATCGTCCGCCTCGCCCGCAACGACGGCGAGATCCGCGAAGCGCAGCGCCTGCGCTACCGTGTCTTCGCCGACGAGTTCGGCGCCCGTCTGCCGCAGCGCCTCGACGGCCACGACATCGACCACTTCGATGCGCATTGCGATCACCTGATCGTCCGCGATCGCCACGCCGACCGCGTCGTCGGCACCTACCGCATCCTGGCGCCGGAAGCCGCCCGCCGCATCGGCAGCTATTACGCCGAGGGCGAGTTCTACCTCAACCGGCTGGCCCACTTGCGCGAGCAGATCGTCGAGATCGGCCGTTCCTGCATCCACCCCGATTACCGCGGCGGCGCCGTCATCGCGCTGCTGTGGGCCGGGCTTGCCGACTACATGGCCCAGCGCAATCACGGCTATCTGATGGGCTGCGCATCGATCCCGATGGCCGACGGCGGCCACAACGCCGCCAATCTGTTCGCCGGCCTCGACGCCGAGCGCTTCGCGCCTGTCGAGTACCGCGTCTTCCCGCGTCACCGGCTGCCGCACGAGCGGCTGGCCAACGGCGTGCCGGCCCGGGTGCCGGCGCTGCTCAAGGGCTACCTGCGCGCCGGCGCCTGGGTCTGCGGCGAGCCGGCCTGGGATCCGGACTTCAACAGCGCCGACCTGCTGATCCTGCTGCCGATGTCGCGCCTCGCCGTGCGCCACCAGCGCCACTTCGTCAAGGCCGCTGCATGAACGCGCATTGCCTGGGCCGGATGGGCAAGGGCGGACCATGAGCGCCCCGGCGCTGCTGCGCGCTCCCGATGTCGTGCCGGTGCCGCGTCACGGCAGACGCATGCATGTCGCCGTAGTGACCGAAACCTACCCGCCGGAAGTGAATGGCGTCGCACGCACCATTGCCAACATGGTCGACGGGCTGCGCAGCCTGGGACACCGCATCAGCCTGACGCGACCGCGCCAGCACGCGCGCGAGAAACCCACCGAGAAGCCGCTCTACCGCGAAACGCTGGCCGGCGGCCTGCCGCTGCCGGGCTACAGCGGCCTGCGCTTCGGGCTGCCGGCCGGCGAGCATTTCATCGACGATTGGACGATCGACCGGCCGGATGTCGTCCAGGTGGTGACCGAAGGGCCGCTTGGCGCCAGCGCCGTCGGCGCCGCGCGCCGGCTGGGCATTCCGGTGGTCAGCGAGTTCCACACCAATTTCCACGCCTACAGCGGCCACTACGGCTTCGGCTGGCTGACGCGGCTGATCGCGTGGCACATGGCCCGCGTGCATGGACGCGCGGACGCCACCTTGGTACCGACCACCGAGCTGGCGACGACGCTGGCCGCGCAGGGCTACCGCAACCTGCGCGTGGTCGCGCGCGGCATCGACACCGCGCGCTTCAATCCGCGCCGGCGCAGCGACGAACTGCGTGCCCGCTGGGGCGTTGCCGCCGATGCGCCGGTGGTCGCCTATGTCGGACGCGTGGCCGCGGAAAAGAACCTGCCGCTGGTGATGGCCGCCTTCGAAGCGATCGCCGCGCGTGTGCCCGCCGCGCGCCTGCTGATCGTCGGCGACGGCCCGGCGCGCGAGGCGCTCGCGCGCCGCCATCCGCAGCACATCTTCGCCGGCATGCGCCACAGCGACGACCTCGCCGCACACTTCGCCAGCGCCGACCTGTTCCTCTTTCCCAGCCTCACCGAGACCTTCGGCAATGTCGTCATCGAGGCGCTGGCCAGCGGCCTGCCCGTCGTCGCCTACCGCACGGCGGCCGCCCGCGAGCTGATCCGTTCGGGCGAGAACGGCTACGCGGCGGCGCCCCGCGACGAAGCGGACTTCGTCCGCGCCGCGGTCGCGCTGGCTGCCGCACCGGTGACATCGCACGACTGGCGGGCGCGAATCGCCGCCAGCGTCGCGCATCTGTCATGGGGAGCGATCCACCTCGCGCTCGAGGGCGCGCTGCGCGAGGCCATCGACGGTCACGGCGGTGCCAGCCGTCGGGTGGCCGCCACGGCCTATCTGACACCGGCCTCGGGAGGGGAACTGCGATGACGCGAAAAGTCCGATCGATCTTCGTTTCCGACGTCCATCTGGGCACGCGCGGCTGCCAGGCCGACCGCCTGCTCGACTTCCTGCGCGAGCACGATGCCGATTACCTCTACATGGTCGGCGACATCATCGACCTGTGGGCGATGAGCCGCGGCATTCACTGGACGCCGGCGCAGAACACCGTGGTGCAGAAGATCCTGCGCCGCGCGCGCCATGGCGAGCACGTGATGCTGATCCCCGGCAATCACGACGAGGCCCTGCGCGAACACGACGGCGTGTCGTTCGGCGACATCCTCGTGCGCAACGAACACGTGCACGTCACCGCCGACGGCCGCCGCTTCCTGCTCGTGCATGGCGACGCCTACGACCAGGTGACGCGCTACCACCGCTGGCTGGCGGTGCTCGGCGACATCGGCTACAACCTGCTGGTGCGCGTCAATGCGTGGCTCGGCGTCGTCCGCCGCGCCATGCACCGGCCGGGCTACTGGTCGCTGGCCGGCTACGCCAAGGCCCGCGTCAAGCGTGCCGTATCGTTCATTTTCGACTTCGAGGATTCGGTCGCCCGCGCCATCCGCGAGCGCGAGCTGGACGGGGTGATCTGCGGTCACATCCACAGCGCCGCGATCAAGACCATCGACGGCATCACATACATCAATTGCGGCGACTGGGTCGACAGTTGCACGGCGATCATCGAACATCACGACGGCAGCTTCGAGCTGTACGACGCGATGCGCGAAGCCGATGCCGTGCCGTTGGTCGCCGCGCCCGTGCCGCGCCGCGAATTCGTGCCGCCGACGCTGGCGCCGATGCCGGTGCCGGCGGTGGCCAAGTCGCTCGAATCGTGCGTCGAGCATGCGCTGAATTGACGGCCACCTCGCGCCGTCCCACCACCACTGTAGTTTGGCGGCGGCACTGTAACAATCGAATGCGCGACGGCGGATAGACTGCCGGCATGCCTCGCATCCTCGTTGCCGCGCCGCGCGCGGACCGCATCACCGCCTTGCGCCTGCAATTGCCCGAATCCCGCCATGACGGGATGCGCCGGCAGTTGCACCAGCTTGCCGCCAGCTCGCCGCAGCGCACGCAGCACGTCGACATCCTCTACGACACGCCGACGCAGTCTTTGGCCCGCAAGGGATTGCGGCTGGTCCTCACGCGCGGCGCCACCGGCTGGCTGCAGGTGGTCACGCGCCGTCAGGTCACCGCCTCGTCGCTGGTGACGACGCCGAGCTGGGAATGCGCCTACGCCAACCGCTTCGATTTCTCGCACATCGACGACGACGACGTGCGTGCCACGCTCGAGCGTCCCAAACGCCTGCGTGCGCTGGTGCCGATCGCCGAGGCCAATTTCCGCCGCCAGAGCTGGACGCTCGGCAAGGGTGCCCACGCCATCGAAGCCCACCTCGATCGCGGCTGGCTGGCGGCCGCCGGTCGCCGCGCGCAGATCTCCGAGCTTTCGCTGCGCCTCGTCGATGGCGACATCGACGGCCTGTTCGACATTGCCGAACGCCTCGGCGAGCGCGTGCCGTTGCTGCCGGAGCCCGCGTCGAAGGCGCAGCGTGGCGCACTGCTGTACATCGGCACCGCGATGGCGCCGACCAAGGCCGGCGCCGTCCGTCTGGCGCTGGACGACGATCCGCGCGAGGCCTTCCGCACCATCGCGCTCGACTGCCTGGCCCACCTCCACGCCAACCACACCGGCGCGACCACCACCAGCGATCCGGAGTACATCCACCAGATGCGCGTGGCCACGCGCCGCCTGCGCGCCGCCATGCGCATGTTCCGGCCGGTGCTGCCGGGGGACTTCACCGCCGTGCTGATGGAACCGCTGCGCGAGCTGATGACGGTGCTCGGGCGCACGCGCGACCTCGACGTGCTGATCGCCGAGATCATCCGCCCGGTCGCCGACGCGCTGCCCGGCGAGCCGCGCATGGCCGACATGCTCGCCGTGGTCACCGATCGGCTTTATTCGGCCCGTCAGGAGGCAGTGGCCTTTCTCGCCGGGCCGCGCTATGCCCGCCTGCACATGACGGCCGCGCGCCTGCTGCATGGCGACGGCTTCCAGCCGCCGCCGCTCGTCGCCGACGCCGAGCCGCCGCCGACGCTCGCGACATTCGCCGACCGCCGGCTGCGCAAGATGCAGTCGACGGTCGAGCAGCTTGCCGAGCATGCCCGCGCCGACGACCCGACCTCGCTGCATGCGCTGCGCATCGCCATCAAGCGGCTGCGTTATGCCATCGAGTTCTTCGGTGCGCTGCTGCCCGGCGATGCCGGCGCGCGCGTGGTACGCCGGCTGGCGACGCTGCAGGACGAACTGGGGCAGCTCAACGACCTGGCCAACGCCGGCGCCATCCTCATGGCATGCGCCGCCGAGGACCGCGACCTGCGCGAGGCGGTGACGCTGATTGCCGGCTGGCAC
>JBGARB010000125.1:0-5182 GCA_044230495.1 Rhodocyclaceae bacterium | reverse complement strand
GCGATCTTCTCGTCGACCACCACCTGCACCGCCCGCAGGACGCGTTCGTCCTCGCCCTCGGCGAAGACGATCCGCTTGGGCGCGGCCTTCGCCGCGGCGAAGATGGGCCGCATGATGAGGCCGGAGTGGTAGACGAAGTCGTTGAGGCGGTCGACGTACGCGTCGAAATCCCGGATCGGGTTGAGTGCCACGCCGCTGTCCATCGCCGCGCGCGCCACGGCGGGGGCGATCTTCACGATGAGGCGCGGGTCGAAGGGCTTCGGGATGATGTAGTCGCGGCCGAAACTCAGCTGGCTCTCGCCGTACGCCATCGCGACGACGTCCGACTGCTCGGCCATGGCGAGGTCGGCGATCGCGTTGACCGCCGCGAGCTTCATCGGTTCGTTGATCGTGGTGGCGCCCACGTCGAGCGCGCCCCGGAAGATGAACGGGAAGCACAGGACGTTGTTCACCTGGTTGGGGTAGTCCGAGCGGCCGGTGGCGATGATCGCGTCGTCGCGCACCGCCTTCACGTCTTCGGGCAGGATTTCCGGATTGGGGTTGGCCAGCGCGAGGATCAGCGGGTTGGCGGCCATCTTCGCCACCATCTCGCCCTTGAGCACGCCGCCGGCGGACAGGCCGAGAAACACGTCGGCACCGGCGATCACCTCGCCCAGCGTGCGTGCGGCGGTGGCCTTGGCGTAGCGCGCCTTAATCGGGTCCATCAGCGTCGTGCGGCCCTCGAACACGACGCCTTCGATGTCGGTGACCCAGATGTTCTCGACCTTGACGCCGAGGTTCACCAGCAGGTCCAGGCATGCCAGCGCCGCGGCGCCGGCACCGGACGTGACCAGCTTGACTTCCTCGATGCGCTTGCCGACCAGCGACAGCCCGTTGAGGATCGCCGCGCCGACGACGATCGCCGTGCCGTGCTGATCGTCGTGGAACACCGGGATCCTCATCCGCTCGCGCAGTTTCGACTCGATGTAAAAGCATTCCGGCGCCTTGATGTCCTCGAGGTTGATGCCGCCGAAGGTCGGCTCCATGGCCGCGATGTGGTCGATCAGCTTGTCGGCGTCCGGCTCAGACAGCTCGATGTCGAAGACATCGATGCCGGCGAACTTCTTGAACAGCACCGCCTTGCCCTCCATCACCGGCTTGGCGGCCAGCGGCCCGATGTTGCCCAGGCCGAGCACCGCCGTGCCGTTGGTGACCACGCCGACGAGGTTGGCCCGCGCCGTCAGCCGGCCGGCCTCGAAAGGGTCGGCGACGATGGCGTTGCATGCCGCGGCAACGCCGGGCGAATAGGCCAGCGCGAGGTCGCGCTGGTTGGTCAGGCCCTTGGTGGCGACGACGGCGATCTTGCCGGCGGGTGCCGCGGCGTGATATTCGATGGCGGCAGCGGAGAGGTTTTCGGTTTCGGAAGACATGGCGACCCTTGCGACATGGCGGCGGGAGCGCGTGATGATAGACGGCCTGTCTGACGCACGGCATTGTGGAAAACCGCGGCGCGTCGACTTGACCCGACTGGCGCCCGCATTTCCGTCATGCGTCGCCGGCAAAATCGGCCAAACTGTCGTTTTCGAACTGCAAGGCCAACATGAAACGCGTCGTCTTCAACCAGAAGGGTGGTGTCGGCAAGAGCACCATCACCTGCAACCTCGCCGCCGTCGCTGCACAGCGCGGCCGCCGCACGCTCGTCGTCGATCTCGACGCGCAAGCCAACTCCACGCACTATCTGCTGGGCGATGCCGCGGACAGCCTGCGCGCCAGCGTCGCCGACTTCTTCGACCAGACGCTGAACTTCCGCCTCAACCCCCGCCGCACCGAGGAATTCATCACCGCGACGCCGTTCGAGAACCTCGACATCCTGCCCTCCGACGCCGCGCTCGAGGATCTGCAGGGCAAGCTCGAAGCCCGCTACAAGATCTACAAGCTGCGCGAGGCGCTCGACGAGCTGACCGGCTATGACGAAATCTGGATCGACACGCCGCCGGCGCTGCACTACTACACGCGCTCGGCACTGATCGCCGCCGACGCCTGCCTGATCCCCTTCGACTGCGACGACTTCTCGCGCCGCGCGCTGTACACGCTGCTCGACAACGTCGCCGAGATCCGCGCCGACCACAACGACAAGCTGCGCGTCGAAGGCATCGTGGTCAACCAGTTCCAGTCGCGCGCCACCCTGCCGCAGCAGATCGTCGACGAGTTGCGCGGCGAGGGCCTGCCGGTGCTCGATGCCATGCTCTCGGCCTCCGTGAAGATCAAGGAATCGCACCAGCTCGCGCGCCCGCTGGTGCACCTGGACGCCGCCCACAAGGTCACGCGCGAATTCGTCGCGCTCTACGATGCGCTGGCCGGCAAGCGCGCCACCAAGACCAGGGCGCCGGCCCGGCGCAAGGCAAGGGCCGCCGCATGAGCGATCACCGCCGTATTGCCACCACTGGAGTTTGACGCCATGGCACTGGTCGGCATCGTCCTCGTCGTCGTCTCGATCATCGCGCTGGTGATCTGGCTGCGCTACCGGCATCTGACACGCGAGCGCTTTATCCGCGACTACGCGCTGCCCAAGGGCCTCTACGACAAGCTACGCAAGCGTCGGCCGGGCCTGTCGCTGAAGGACTGCACGCTGGTAGCGCGCGGACTGCGGCAGTTCTTCCTCGCCTATCACGCGTCGGGCAACCGGTATGTCGCCATGCCTTCGCAGGTGGTCGACGACCTGTGGCACGAATTCATCCTCTACACCAAGGCCTATGACGACTTCTGCCGCCACGCCTTCGGCGGCTTCCTGCACCACACGCCGGCCGTCGTGCTCGGCGACGGGAAGCGCGACAACGAAGGGCTGCGTCGCGTCTGGTGGCATGTCTGCAAAGAGGAAAACATCGACCCGAAGCGCCCTGCGCGCCTGCCGCTGCTCTTCGCCCTCGACAGCAAGCTCGACATCGAGGGCGGTTTCGTCTATTCGCCCGATTGCAAGAAGCTGCAGCCGGCCGACGGCAGCGGCGATGGCGGCGCCGTGCATTGCGGCACGTCGTTTTCCGACAGCTCGGTGGATGGCTGCACCGACGGCTTTGGCGATGGCGGAAGCGGCAGCGACGGCGGCGCGGACGGTGGCGGCGATGGCGGCGGCGGTTGCGGCGGCGGCTGCGGCGGCGGCGATTAGGCCGGCACGGCTAGCAAGAGCTTGACCGCCAGACGATTCACGCGCGTTCTGAGGCAACCGGTGCGGCGCCGAAGTCGCGGCGGTTGATCGCGTAACCGCCTACCGCGCCGCGGAACGGCAGCAACAGCATGCCGGGCAGGCGCGCCACCTCGCGCGGATCGGCATGATCGCGGATGCCGATCTGCATCGCCAGATGGCAGTCGCGCGGCTGATCGCGGTAGGTGCCGAACAGCCGATCCCACCATGGCAGGTTGAAGCCGAAGTTGGAGTTGGCCTCGTCGTCGATCACGGAATGGTGCACCCGATGCATGTCCGGCGTCACCACCAGCCAGCGCAGGCCGGCGTCGAGGTTGGCGGGAAGGCGGATGTTGCCGTGGTTGAACATCGCCGTGGCGTTGAGCAGCACTTCGAAGATCACCACCGCGACCACCGGCGGGCCGAGCACCGCGATCACGGCGAACTTGATCAGCATGGAGAGCAGGATCTCGAGCGGATGGAAGCGCGCGCCGGTGGTCACGTCGTAATCCGGATCGGCGTGATGCACGCGATGCAGGCGCCACAGCGCGGGTACCGCGTGCACCATCACGTGCTGCGCCCAGATGGCGAAATCCAGCGCCACCACGGCCAGCACCACGGCGAGCGGAAAGGGCGGCGCGAAATGGTTGAGCAGGCCCCAGCCGCGCTCGGCGCAGAAAGCCGCAAGGCCCACCGCGCCAAGCGGAAACAGCACTCGCAGCAGCACGGTGTTCAGCGCCACCAGGCCGAGGTTGGCGGCCCAGCGCGCGGGCTTGGGCAGGGCCAGGACGCGGCGCGGGGCGAGCACTTCCCACAGCGCGACGGCGGCGAACACCGCGAAGAACGCGACCAGCCGGATCGCCGGCTCGTGGTCCATGACAAAGGCGTCGAAGGGCATCAGAACACCAGCACCTTGTCGGCGTAGGCGGTCCACTCCGCGAGTTGGGCCAACGTGCCGCGCGCGGCGCCCTCGACCAGTTCGCCATCGCCGATGCCGCGCGCGTCCATGCAGGTGCCGCAGACGGCGACCTCGACCTTGCGCCGCGCCGCCATCTTCAGCATGTCGCCGAGGTTGTAGTAGCCCTCGGGCACCTTCTGCCCGGCCTTGGCGCAGGATGCCGCGTCGCCCATCAGGAACAGGCGCACGGCCTCGCCTTCGACCTTGGCCAGCGCGTTGGCCAGGCGCATCGCGTTGTAGCTGCGCTCGCTGCCGTAGGGCGCGTCGTTGAGGATGAACAGGTTCGTTGTCACCAGATCTCCATCTAATAATCTAATGATTGTTAGACTATAGAGACGCCACTGGCCTGTCAACCGCTTGATGGTCATGGACGTTTGACAGGCGCCCACCCGTTACCTACATTGTCGCCATGAGCAAGCGCATCAAGGATCTGCTGTACGAACAGGTCGCCCGCATCGGCAAGGCGGCCTCCAGCCCGAAACGGCTGGAATTGCTCGACCTGCTCTGCCAGGGCGAGAAATCCGTCGACACGCTGGCGCGCGAGGCGGCGATCAGCATGAAGCTCGCCAGCGCGCATCTGCGCGCATTGCGCGCCGCGCAACTCGTCGAGACCGAGAAGCGCGGCAAGCAGGTGCTGTATCGACTGGCCAGCAGCGGCGTCGGCGAGTTGTGGGTTTCGTTGCGCGAGTTGGCCGAGGAACGCCTCGTCGAACTGCAGATGGCCCTGCGCGACATGGCCCTCGATCCGCGGCAGTTGGCGCCGCGCGATCGCGCCTCGCTGGAGAAGGCCGCGCGCAAGGGCGATCTGGTCGTCCTCGATGTGCGCCCCGCCGCCGAATACGAAGCTGCCCACCTGCCCTACGCCCGCTCATTGCCGATCGACGAACTCAAATCACGGCTCGACGAACTGCCGCGCGACAAGACCATCGTCGCCTACTGTCGCGGCCCTTATTGCCTGATGGCGCGCGATGCCGTCGTGCTGCTGCGCAAGAAGGGCTTCGACGCCCTGCATCTGCCCGAGGGTGTCGTCGAATGGGGGCTCACGCCGGTGCGCGCCGCCGATTGAC
>JBGARB010000124.1:0-5187 GCA_044230495.1 Rhodocyclaceae bacterium | reverse complement strand
CGGCGGACGCGGCGAGCTGCGCCGGCGCGGCGTCGCCCGCCTGGCGTCCGGCCCAGATGCCCGCAGCCGCGGCAGCAAGGACAATCACCGCAGCGATCGGGAAGGTCTTGTTCATGGGTTCTCCTTGGTTGTGAATCCGCGTCCGCCCGGTGTCAGCCCCGACGGCACGCGAACCGGACGTTCGGGCATGAAGCTTTCGTCGGTGAGCGCGCCGAGAAACGCCACCAGCTGGTCAATTTCCTGCTCGCTCAAGCGCGGCTCCCAGATATGCCAATGCAAGGTCAGGCGTTCGCCCCTCGGCACCGCGTGTCCGCGCCCGAGTGTATAGAAACGCACGGCCTCGCGCAGATTCCCGAAGACGCCGGAGTGACCGTAGGGTGCCGTGCGCACGACGTTGCGCAGGCTGGGGACCTTGAAGCCGCCCCGCAGCGTCGGCTCGCCGCTGACTTTGCCGGCGCCGGCGTCGAAAGGCCGGCCCGGCGGCTCCGGCACGCCCAGCACGGCGATCTGCTGGTTGGTGAACAGCGGCGGCGTATGGCATTCGGCACAGCGCGCGACGAACGAACGGAAGACGTTCATGCCGGCCACTTCTTCCTTCGACAAGGCATCGTGGAAGCCATGCGCATACAGGTCGTAGCGGCTGTTGAGCGACACCAGCGAGGACTCGAATGCCGCGAGCGCCGCATACACGTGGTCGATGCGGACGCCGCCGCCGGCATCGGCAAACGCGGCGGCGAACAGCCGCCGATAGTCGCTGCTGGCATTGAGCACAGCGACCAGCGCCGCCGGCGTGCTGCCCATCTCGTCGGCCGAATACAGTGGCCCCTGCATCTGCGCTTCCAGCGTCGCGGCGCGACCGTCCCAGAACAGACGCTGCAGGAATGCCGCGTTCCACAAGCTGGGCGCATTGCGCGCCAGCGGCTTGCCGTCCGCGCCGGGAGAGGTCGGTTCGCCATCGCCGAAGCCGCGCCGCGGATCGTGGCAACTGGCGCAGGACAGATCGCGGCGCGCCGACAGCAGCGGGTCGAAGAACAGGTAGCGCCCCAGATCGATCTGTTGCGGTGAAAAGCCGTCCCGCACCGGCGGCAGGCCGGTCTTTGGCCCGCCGACGCCGGCGCCCTGCAAGGACGGGTACGCGCGGTAAGGCGAGCGCAACAGACATTTGCCGGCGTCGAGTGCGAATCCGGGCGGGCAATGCGCCGCCAGCGTGATTGGCGCCGGCGCAGCGACCGCTGACGGCGCGAGCGCGCACAGCGCCAGCAGTGCGATGTGGCGCAGGCTCAAGGCTTCAGCGACGCGATGTAGGCGATGACGTTGCGCTCGGCGGCGGCGTCGCGCAGGGTCTTGGACATCGCGGCCATCTGCCGGCCGGGCGCATCGTCGGCATGCGCGCCGCGCTGGCCAAGACGAAAGGCGGCCAATTGCCGGGCTAGGTAGGTGCTTTCGACACCGGCCAGCGGCGGCGCCGCCAGCGGCTGGTTGCCACGTCCGCTCCCGCCGTGACAGCCGCTGCAGATGGCGTTGTACTGCGTGGCCCCGGCTTTCAAGTCGGCACCGGCGGCAAGCGCCGTACCACCACCACTGTAGTTTGGCAGGCTGGCCACATGCGCCGCGACCGCGGTGCGATCGGCCGCCGACAAGGCGGCGACCGCGCCACGCATCTGCTTGCCCCACTTGTCGTCGGTCGCCATACCGCGACGGCCGAGGGCGAAGTTGTCGATCTGCCGCGCGACGTACCAGACCGGCATGCCGCCGATGTTGGGTGCGCCCTGTGCCGCAATACCCTCGCCCTGGGCGCCATGGCAGGCCGCGCAGGCCTTGTACAAGCTCGCGCCATCGGCGGCCTGCGCGGCGGCAACCCACGCCGTCAAGACGACGGCAAGCAGGCAACGAATGCTTTTGATCTGGCGCATGATCCAATGATATTGCACATGCGTACAATTATTGCAATCATCCGACGTGACGCCATGCCCCGAACCCCACGCGCGCACCCGCGCCCTCCGACGCCGGCACAGGAGCAACTCTCGAAGACCAGCAAGGGTCTTCGCTCCCGCATCGCCATCCTCGATGCGGCACTGGTGTGCATTGCCAAATTCGGGCTGTCGGGCGTCACGCACAGGGCCATCGCGGCGCAGGCCGGCGTACCGCATTCGCTGACCACCTATTTCTTCAAGAGCCTGCAGGATCTGCTCGAACAGGCTTTCGAGCGTTTCGTCGCGCTGGCCTCCGAAGACAACCTGGCGATCATGAAGCGCGCCGAGGCCTACCTCGACACGCTCGACCCGGCGCAGCGCTTCGTGCCGAGCCGGCGCCGCGACGTACTTGCAAACCTTGCCGACATGCTCACCGATTTCGTGCTGCGCGAGGCGGCGGAACATTCGGTCGGCATTGCCGTCGAACTCAACGCGCTGTACATCTATCGCAGCGACGGCCGCATGCGCGAACTGGCGCTGGGCTATCGCGACATGCTGGTGACGCGCATTGCCGAATTGATCCGCAAGCTGGCGCCCGAACGCGAAGCGGACGCCATGACCGACGCCTCAATCGTCCTCGCCGTGATGCACAAGCTCGAACTGGATTGCATGAACGAGGCGGCAAGCCCCCCGCGCGCTCGCGTGCATCGGGAGATCACGCGTCTGCTGACGATGATGTTCGCCGTCAGCGAAGTGGCCCAATCGACGGCGCGTGCCGCCTGATCAGTACTTCTTCAGCACCTGCGCGAACTGCGCGCCGACTTCCGGGTGGCGCAGGCCGAAGGCCAGCGTGGCTTCCAGGTAACCGAGCTTCGAACCGCAGTCATAGCGCGTCCCCGCGTAGCGATAGGCGAGCACCTGTTCTTCGGCGAGCAAGGCGGCGATGCCGTCGGTGAGCTGGATTTCCCCGCCGGAGCCGCGGCCGATCCGCGCCAGGTGATGGAAGATGCGCGGTGTCAGCACATAGCGGCCGACGACGGCCAGCGTCGATGGCGCCTGCTCGGGGCTGGGCTTCTCGACGATGCGCTGGATCTGCTCGATGCGTTCGGCCATCGGCCGCGTGTCGACGATGCCGTAGCTGCGCGTCTCCTCGCGCGGCACGTCCTGCACGCCGATCACGGAGCAACGGTAATAATCGTACGTATCGACCATCTGCTTCATGACCGGCGCGACGGGCGGCACGGCGTCGAGCAGGTCGTCGGCAAGCAGCACCGCGAAGGGCTCGTCGCCGATCGCCGGCTGAGCGCAGAGCACGGCATGACCCAGTCCGAGCGCTTCGGCCTGGCGGATGTAGATGCAGTTGATGTCGCGCGGGATCATGCCGCGCACGAACTCGAGCAGTTCCGACTTGCCGCGGCGTTCCAGTTCGCTTTCCAGTTCGTAGGCCTTGTCGAAATGGTCTTCGATCGCGCGCTTGGAGCGGCCGGTGACGAAGATCATGTCGGTGACACCGGCGGCCACCGCCTCCTCGACGGCGTACTGGATCAGCGGCTTGTCCACGATCGGCATCATTTCCTTCGGGCTGGCCTTGGTGGCCGGGAGGAAGCGCGTGCCGAGCCCGGCGACCGGGAAAACGGCCTTGGTGACCTTCTTCATGACTTGAGCATCTCTAGAAGCTGTGATTCGTCGAGTATACCGATGCCGAGTGACTGCGCCTTTTCCAGCTTGCTGCCGGCTTCAACGCCGGCGACGACGAAATCGGTCTTTTTCGACACCGAGCCGGAGACCTTGCCGCCAGCCGCCTCGATCATCGCCTTGGCGTCGTCGCGCGACAGCGTGGGCAACGTGCCCGTAAGCACGAAGGTCCTGCCGGTAGCCGCGGTGAGCGCCGCAGCCGGCGCCCTCGACTCGTCCCAATGCACGCCGGCGGCGCGCAACTGTTCGACGACTTCGCGGTTGTGCGGCTCGGCAAAGAAGGCGGCGATCGACGCGGCCACCACCGGGCCGACATCGGGCGCCGTCTGCAAGGCAGCGGCATCGGCCGCCATCAGTGCGTCGAGCGTACCGAAGTGCAGCGCCAGATCGCGCGCCGTGCTTTCGCCGACATTGCGGATGCCCAATGCGAAAATCAGGCGCGGCAAGGTCGTAGTCCGGCTCTTTTCAATGGCGGCCAACAGATTGACGGCGGATTTCTCGCCCATCCGCTCGAGGCCCGCCAGCGTCGCCACGCCCAGCACGCCGAGCTTGTAGAGCTGCGCGGGGTTGCCGACCACGCCGGCATCGACGAGCTGGTCCACGATCTTCTCGCCCAGGCCGTCGATGTTCATCGCCCGACGCGAGGCGAAATGCAGCAGCGCCTGCTTGCGCTGTGCCGGACAGAACAGCCCGCCGCTGCAACGCGCGACGGCTTCATCCTCGCCGCGCACGATGGCCGAGCCGCATACCGGGCACGCCGTCGGCATCGAAAACACAGTGGTGGCGGGACGGCGCATGTCGGCAACGATGCCGACGATCTCGGGAATTACGTCGCCGGCACGGCGCACGACCACCGTATCGCCGATGCGGATGTCCTTGCGGCGGATTTCGTCCTCATTGTGCAGCGTCGCGTTGGTCACCGTGACGCCGCCGACGAACACCGGCGCCAGCCGTGCCACCGGCGTGATGGCGCCGGTACGGCCGACCTGCACGTCGATGGCCTCGACGACCGTGTGCATCTCCTCGGCGGGAAACTTGTGCGCAACGGCGAATCGCGGCGCCCGCGCGACGAAGCCCAGGCGCTCCTGGTCGGCGACTCGATTGACCTTGTACACGACGCCGTCGATGTCGTAGGGCAGCTGCCGGCGCATCTCGCCGATGCGCTGGTAGAAGGCCATCAGGCCGGCGTGCCCGCGCACCACGTCGCGCTCGGCGGCCAGCTTGAAGCCCCACTGCGCCAGACGCTGCATCATCTCGCTATGGAAGCTCGGCACCGTCGCCGAGCCCGGGGCGCCGACAATTTCGCCGATGCCGTAGGCGAAGAAGCGCAACGGCCGCGACGCCGTCACGCGCGCATCGAGCTGGCGCAGGCTGCCGGCGGCGGCATTGCGCGGATTGACGAACTCCTTTTCGCCCCGCTCGCGGGCCCGCGCGTTCATCTGCTCGAAGTCGCGGCGCAGCATCACCACCTCGCCGCGCACCTCGACGACCGTCGGCAGGCGCTCGCCGGACAATCGTAACGGGATCGTGCGGATGGTGCGCAGGTTCTGCGTCACGTCCTCGCCGGTGCTGCCGTCGC
>JBGARB010000123.1:0-5211 GCA_044230495.1 Rhodocyclaceae bacterium | reverse complement strand
GCGCGCATGCCAGATCGAACCCAGATGCCCATGCACGGTATAGACGTGGTGCAGGCGGACGTCGTTCGGGTACGCTCGGGTAGCAACACGGCCGCGAACGTCGACTGACCGGCCCAGCGAGGTGAAAGGGGGAGCCGCCGCAGGCGGCGGACACGAGCGGCGCCGGTCGGCCGGCGGGCGCGGCGGGCGCGGGTCTGTCGCGATGAACGCGAACTCGCCGAAACTACAGTGGTGGCGGGACGGCGCACGGCCTATCATCCGCGCAAAATGTCCTTGCTCGGAGCCGTCCTTGGTCACTTCACCGCCGCCGCCCGACAATCTGCCGCTACCGCGTATCGAGAACCGCATCGTCTTGCTGCGCGGCCATAAGGTGTTGCTCGATGCCGATCTGGCGGCGCTCTATGGTGTCCCGACCAAGGCGCTGGTGCAGGCCATAAAGCGCAACCTCGCGCGCTTCCCGGACGATTTCATGTTTCAGCTTACCAATCAGGAGGTTGGCGTCTTGAGGTCACAATCTGTGACCTCAAGTTCAACGCATGGCGGCCGGCGCACGGCGCCATACGCTTTCACCGAGCAGGGCGTGGCGATGCTCTCATCCGTGCTGTCGAGCCCACGCGCGATCGCGGTGAATATCGAGGTAATGCGCGCATTCGTACGTCTGCGCGAGGTGCTCGCCGGCAACAAGGATTTGCCGGCTAAGTTGACTGAGTTGGAGCGCAAACTCAAGGGCCACGATCAGGCCATCGCCGGCATTCTCGATGCGATCCGCCAATTGATGACGCCACCAACCGAACCAAGGAAGCGTCCAATCGGCTTCGTCCCCGACGAGAAGTAGCCGCATAAGCATGTAGCGCATTTTCGCTTCACTGCTTCGCCGAGCAACCGCGGAAACGCGGCAGCGGCTACGCCGCCACGAACCAAACGACAGCGGTGGCGGAACGGCGGTCGGTCCGTCGGTGACCAAGGTTTCAAAACAATTCGTCCCTGGCCCGAATGGCACTATGTTGCCGTTGGCGTCGTAGCTGTCGCTGGGGCTTACCACGTTGCCGGGGACGTCGGATTGGCTGCGCCGACGGGGCGCAACGAATCCGGCCAGCGCGGCGCAGCGGTATCGAACGCGGAGTGAATGAACTGGTTGAACGCAGCGGCGATGCCGCTGAAAAGCCGCGCGGGTCAGTCGCCCCGGTTTTCAGCCATCAAGCCCCGAACTACAGTCGTGGCGGGACGGCGGTCGGCGTCAGAACTTCACCAGCTTGCCCAGTTCCTTGATGAAGGCGACGGGATCGACGCCCGCGGCGTAGCGAAAGACGAGAAATCCTCGCCGATCGACGAGATAGACATCGCCGCTGGCAAGCGGGTGCGCCGCCGGCCCGGAAAACCTGGCAAGCACGAGATCGGGGTGCTGGGCGAGCAACTCGGGCGACGGCTCGCCGGCATCCGCCAACAACCAGACGCGAGTGATGCGATCCATCGCCTTGGCCTGCGCCATGCGCACCTGACGCGACAGATACAACGCCTGCCGGCAGGGCTCGTCGCAGGCGGCAGGCGCCGTTTGCAGCATCAGCCAGTGGCCTCCGATGCGTGTGGCATCGAGCGGCGCGCCGCTGGGCGACACCAGCGTGGTGAGCGGAAACGGCGTCGGCGCGAGCATTTCGCCGACGGTCGCCACGGTCGGCGGCGGCGCGAAGAAGCGATACCAGACGGCGGCCAGCAGCGGCAGGACGCAGATGGCGGCGATCAAGAGCAGCGTGCGCTGGCCGCGGCGCACGATGGTGGCATCGGGGCCGGCGGTGTCGGGGTCGTGTGGCGCGGTGGTTTCAGGCATGGGCGGCGGGCGGCTGGTCGGAGGGCGGAGGGGTGTTGCGGGGGCGGCGCAGCATGACGGCGTAGCCGGCCGCGAGCACGGCGAAGACAGCCCACATGCCGGCATAGCCGTAGTGAGCGTAGGCAGGATCGGGCTTGCCGGCGACGGTCCAACTGCGGCGCAGGCCATCGTCGGCGGCGCTGGTCTGCAACACGACCAGGGGCAGCGCGTCGATGCCGGACTCGCGGCGATAGGTGGCTTCGCGCAGATGCTGCCAGACGCGACCCTGGGGCTTGTCGTCGCCGAACTCGAAAGCGCGCGTCTCGAAACCGCGCGCGATGCCGGCGACCTCGACCGTGCCGGTCGGCGGCGGTGGCAGGACGGGCAGCTCGCTGCGCAGGCGCGGCGCGCGGACCCAGCCGCGGTTGACGAGCACGACCGCCTGGCTGCCGGCAAGGCGCATCGGCGTGACGACGTGGTATCCCACCTGGCCGCTGTCGAGCTTGTTGTCGAGCAGCAGGCTCGCGTCGGGCAGCCAGTCGCCGCGCGCGGCGACGGCACGGCCGATGAGTTCCGCGGCATCGCGATGCGCGACCGAGAGGTCGATCGGGTGGGCCACGCGGGCGGCTTCTTCGGCGGCGAAGCGGCGGCCCTTGACGTCGGCACGCCAAAGCTGCAGCGCCGACATGGCGATGCACAGGGCGACGACGAACAGCCAGAACAGCGGATGGGCGAAGCGTCTCATGGACTACACTGACCGACCGGATTTCTGCAGGAGTTGTCGCGCATGCGCATCGTGGTTATCGTCATGTTGCTCGCCATTATCGCCAGCCTGTTCTCGGCGCTGCTGTTCCTGTTCAAGAGCGGGCCGGGCAGCAGCGAGCGCATGGTGCGGGCGCTGACGCTGCGCGTCGGGCTGTCGGTGACGCTGTTCATCGTGCTGATGGTGGCGTACCGCTTCGGCTGGATTGGCGCCCGCTTGTAGCCCAAACGACAGTGGTGGTGGCACGGCGCATTGCGCCAGCCAAGCGAAAACGGCGCCCGCGGGCGCCGTTTTGCATGGGCGCGGACGGCTTACAGCCAGTACACGACGATGAACAGGCCGACCCAGACGACGTCGACGAAGTGCCAGTACCACGCCACGGCTTCGAAGGCGTAATGGCGCTCGGCGGTGAAGTGGCCCTTCAGGGTGCGCAGGAAGATCACGATCAGCATCGTCGCGCCGAGCGTGACGTGAAAGCCGTGGAAGCCCGTGAGCATGTAGAAGGTCGAGCCGTAGATGCCGGTCGAGAGCTTGAGGTTCAGGTGCGAATAGGCTTCGCGGTACTCGTAGATCTGCAACGACAGGAACACCAGGCCGAGCACGATGGTCAGCGCGAGGCCGAGGATGAGCTGCTGGCGCTTGCCGGCGATCAGGCCCCAGTGCGCCCACGTCAAGGTGACGCCCGACGAGAGCAGCAGCGCGGTGTTGATGGCGGGGATGCCCCAGGCGTGCATCGGCGAGAACTCGCCCTTGTAGCCGGGGCCGGCGGTCGGCCACGCGGCCTTGAAGCCGTCCCACAGGATGGCTTGCTCGGCGCTGCCGATTTCCGGCACGGAGAGCACGCGGGCGTAGAACAGCGCGCCGAAGAAGGCGACGAAGAACATCACTTCGGAGAAGATGAACCACGACATCGCCCAGCGGAAGGAGCGGTCGACCTGCTCGTTGTATTTGCCGCCTTCGGATTCGCCGATGACGCGGCCGAACCAGCCGAAGAGCATGACCAGCAGGATGGCGAAGCCGGCCATCAGCACGAAACCGCCGCCGCCGACGGAATTGAAGGTCAGCACGGCGCCGAAGGCGAGCGTGAGCAGCGCGACGGACCCGACCAGCGGCCAGTGCGACGGCTCGGGGACGAAATAGCGGTTGGCGGATGTTGCGGAACTCATGCGGTCCTCCCTGTTGGCGCTGGGTCGTTTGGCGGATCGGCGATTGCCGGGTCTGTCGATCTACTTGGCGGCGATGCTGGTCGCCAAGGTGACCAGCCCGCCGATGAACAAGACTGCGAAGATGAGCGCGGCAACGACGATCGCCACCGGCGACAGGCCGGCGCCGTCCTTTTCGTGCTCGCCGCGCCCGCGCACGCCGAACATGGCGGCGCCGACGGTGCGCAAGGTGCGCAGAAACGTCGAGCGCTGCGGCGCGGAAGCGGGATCAACCATGCTGGCGTTCATCCCGGCGTGCCTGCCTTGCCGACATGGCCGGCGGGCACTTCGAAGAAGGTGTAGGACAGCGTGACGGTGCCGACGTCGTCCGGCAGCTTCGGATCGAGCACGAAGACGACCGGCAGTTCGCGCGTTTCGTGCGCGGCGAAGGTCTGCTGCTTGAAGCAGAAGCAATCGAGCTTCTTGACGTACTGTCCGGCGTGCGACGGGCCGTAGCTGGGCACGGCCTGGCCGATCACCGGGGTGTCGCGCAGGTTGGTGATGCGGTAGGTCATCTGCACCACGTCGCCGGTGCGCACATCGCTGACATGCTGCATGGGCTCGAAGCGCAGGCCCTTGTCATGCAGGTTGGCGTCGAACTCGATGCGTACCGGGCGCGGCACGAAGGGCGCGGCGCTGACGGTGTCGGCACGATCGATGTCGTAGATGCCGGTCCATTCGCAGAAGGCGCGGTACAGCGGCGGCTGCAGGTAGGCAAAGGCGATGCCCAGAACCGGCACGATCGCCAGCCGCCACGCCAGGCACCGGTTGGCGCGCCCGATGTCGCCGCGCGGATGGGCGAGCGTGCCGCTCATCGTATCGCGCTCAGCCGCCGTTGGCCCACTGGCGGGCGATGAAGCTCAGGAACATGACGAGCGCGAACACGGCAAGGCCAATGCCGACGCGACGGTTGCCCCGACGCTGCCCGTGGTCTTGCGGTGCGGTGGCGGCGTTCATCCGTGCGCCTCGGCGGCGTTGAACGCCGGCGGATCTTCGAATGTATGGTACGGCGCCGGCGAGGGCACCGTCCATTCGAAGCCGTGCGCGCCGTCCCACGGCTTGGCACCGGCCTTGGCGCCGCCCTTCATGGCCTGGAAGACGACGACCAGCACGAGGAGCTGGCTGAAGCCGAAGCCGAAGGCGCCGATGGTGGAGATCATGTTGAAGTCGGCGAACTGCTGCGCATAGTCGGGAATGCGCCGCGGCATGCCGGCAAGGCCAAGGAAATGCTGCGGGAAGAAAGCGATGTTGAACGTGATGATCGAGGTCCAGAAATGCCACTTGCCAAGGCTCTCGTTGTACATGTGGCCGGTCCATTTGGGCAGCCAGAAGTACAGGCCCGCGTAGGCCGAGAACAGGGCGCCGGCGACCATCACGTAATGGAAGTGGGCGACGACGTAGTAGGTGTCCTGGATCTGCACGTCGATGGCGGTGATGGCGCA
>JBGARB010000122.1:0-5263 GCA_044230495.1 Rhodocyclaceae bacterium | reverse complement strand
TTGCGTGAGGTCATTGGTGCCGAAGGAGAAGAACTCGGCCTGCTTGCCGATGCTGTCGGCGACCAGCGCCGCGCGCGGGGTTTCGATCATCGTGCCGACCAGATAGCCGATGCGCTCGTGGCGCTCGGCGAACACGGTCTCCGCGGTCGTGCGGATCACCGTGGCCTGGGCGTTGAACTCGCGCACGCTGCCGACCAGCGGCACCATGATTTCGGCCTTGACCTTGATGCCCTCGGCACGCATGTCGAGCGCCGCTTCGATGATCGCGCGGGCCTGCATTTCGGTGATCTCGGGGTAGGTGATGCCGAGTCGGCAGCCGCGATGGCCGAGCATGGGGTTGAATTCGTGCAGTTCCTCGACGCGCAGCTTGATCTTGCCCAGCGGGACGCGCATTTCGTCGGCCATCTGCTGCTGTGCGGCCTCTTCGTGCGGCACGAATTCGTGCAGCGGCGGGTCGAGCAGGCGGATCACCACCGGCAGGCCGTTCATGGCGCGGAACAAGCCGGCGAAGTCGCTGCGCTGGATCGGCAGCAGCTTGGCCAGCGCCGTGCGGCGACCGACAACATCGTCGGCGAGGATCATCTCGCGCACGGCGAGGATGCGCTCGCCCTCGAAGAACATGTGTTCCGTGCGGCACAGGCCGATGCCGCTGGCCCCGAAGGCGCGGGCGACACGCGCGTCTTCGGGCGTGTCGGCGTTGGCGCGCACCTCGAGCTTCTTGTGCTTGTCGGCCAGCGCCATCAGCGCGCCGAAGTCGCCCGAAAGCTCGGCCTCGCGCGTCGCGATGTTGCCTTCGAAGACCTCGCCGGTCGAACCGTCGAGCGAGATCCAGTCGCCTTCGCAATACACGCGCTCGCCCACCGACAGTTCGCGCGACTTGTAGTTGACATGCGCGGCGCCGGCACCGGAAACGCAGCACTTGCCCATGCCGCGCGCGACCACCGCGGCGTGCGAGGTCATGCCGCCGCGCGCGGTGAGGATGCCCTTGGCGACCGCCATGCCGCGCAAGTCCTCGGGTGAGGTTTCGAGGCGCACGAGGATCACCTGCTTGCCCTTGTTCGCCCAGGCTTCGGCGTCATCGGCAAAGAACACGATCTGGCCGGCGGCGGCGCCCGGCGAGGCCGGCAGGCCGCGGGCGATCACCGTGGCGTTCTTGGCGGCGCGCGGATCGAACACCGGGTGCAGCAACTCGTTCAGGCGCTCGGGCGAGACGCGGGTCAGCGCCGTCCGCTCGTCGATCATGCCCTGCTGCAGCATCTCCATGGCGATGCGCACCATCGCCGCGCCGGTGCGCTTGCCGTTGCGCGTCTGCAGCATCCAGAGCTTGCCTTCCTGGATGGTGAATTCCATGTCCTGCATGTCTTTGTAGTGGTTCTCGAGCAGGGTTTCGGCGGCGATCAATTGCTTGTAGATGTCCGGCATCAGCTCTTCGAGCGACGGGAAATCGCGCGCCCGCACGGCTTCGTCGACCATCGCCAGCTGCGCCCAGCGCTGCGAACCGAGCAGCGTGATCTGTTGCGGCGTGCGCACGCCGGCGACCACGTCCTCGCCCTGTGCGTTGATGAGGAACTCGCCGTTGAAGAGATCCTCGCCGGTGCCGGCATCGCGCGAGAACGCGACACCCGTGGCGCTGCTGTTGCCGAGGTTGCCGAAGACCATCGCCTGCACATTGACCGCCGTGCCCCACGACGCCGGGATGTCGTTCAACTCGCGATAGACCTTGGCGCGGTCGTTGTTCCAGCTCTCGAAGACGGCGAAGATCGCGCCCCACAGCTGCTGCCACGGGTCGGTGGGAAATTCGCGGCCGAGGCGGGCGCGGATCAAGGCCTTGAAGCGCTCGACCAGTTCCTTGAGGTCATCGGCATCGAGCTCGGTGTCGAGCTTGACGTTGCGCTGCGATTTCACCGTGTCGATGATGACTTCGAACGGATCGTGTTCCTCTTTCGACGTCGGCTTGAGGCCCATCACCACGTCGCCGTACATCTGCACGAAGCGGCGATACGAATCCCATGCGAAGCGCGGATTGCCGGTGCGCTTGGCCAGGCCCTCGACGGCCTGGTCGTTGAGGCCGAGGTTGAGGATGGTGTCCATCATGCCCGGCATCGAGGCGCGCGCGCCAGAGCGGACCGACAGCAGCAGCGGATCGTCGGCATCGGCAAAGCGCTTGCCCATCTCGGCCTCGACGGCTGCGAGGCCCGCTTTCACTTCCTCGTCGATCATCGCCAGCAGCTTGTCGCGCCCGGCATCGTTGTAGGCGGTGCAGGCCTCGGTGCTGATCGTGAAGCCCGGTGGCACGGCGATGCCCAGCTTGCACATCTCGGCGAGGTTGGCGCCCTTGCCGCCGAGCAGGTTTTTCATCGAAGCGTCGCCATCGGTGCGTGCTGCGCCGAAAAGATGGACGAATTTCTTGTTGGTGTTCATGAGGTCCTCCACAGGTGGTCAGGCTTTGCCAGCATCATCGCGCTGCGGCCCGGCGGCATTCATGACGCAGGTCAAATCCGGCGGTCCCTGTTGCGAAACTGCAGTGGTGGTGGCACGGTGCCTCGTACAATCCGGGCTCCGCGTTGCCCCTGCTGCCGTGAGCCATTCCCGCGCCGTCCTGCTGATGATCCTCGTCACCTTCCTTTGGAGCATGGCGGGCGTCGTCAGCCGCCATCTGGAAGCGGCGCAGGGCTTCGAAGTCAACGTCTGGCGCAGCGGTGCCAATGCGCTGGCGTTGTTCGTCGGCCTGACGTGGCTGCGCGGCACGGGCGTGTGGCGGGCCTTGCTCGGCGCGCCACGGGTTGTCTGGGCGTCCAGCCTGTGCTGGGCGGTGATGTACACCGGTTTCATGGTTGCGCTGACGCTGACCACGGTGGCCAACGTGCTGATCATCATGGCCGCCGGCCCGCTGCTGACCGCGGCGCTGGCGCGCGTGGTGTTGCATCACCCGATCGCCGCACGCACGTGGGCGGCCATCGTGCTGGCCGGCGCCGGCATCGCTTGGATATTCGCCGATCAGGCGGCGGCGGGCGCGTCGATGGCGGGCGCAATGGTCGCACTGGCCGTGCCGATCGCCGCATCGATCAACTGGATGCTGCTGCAGGCGACGCACTTCGTACCTGCCGGCGAGCCGGACGAGGCGGTTGCCGCGCCGGCCCCCGACATGATGCCCGCCGTGTTCGTCGGTGCCGTGATCTCGACGCTGGCGACACTGCCGCTGGCCTGGCCGCTGACCGCGACGATGCATGACATCGGCCTGCTGGCGTTTCTGGGCGTGTTCCAGCTTGCCGTGCCGTGCCTGCTGGTGGTGCGCCTGACGGCGGTGCTGCCGGGCCCGGAAATCTCGCTGCTCGGCCTGCTGGAGGTGATCTTCGGCGTTACATGGACGTGGCTTGGCGCGGGCGAGTCGCCGCCGGCGACGACGCTGGCCGGTGGCGCACTGGTGCTCGCCGCGCTGGCCGGCAACGAACTCGCTGCGTTACGTGCGCGGCGCGTCCAGCCAGTCGCGGGCTAGCGTCAGCGCCTTTTCGAGATGGACGGCCGCGGCGGGCGAGAGGCCGTCGCCCAGTTCAAAGGCTTCGCCGCGAATCGCCAGCAGCCAGCATGGCGGCGGCGCATGGCCGTCGACGTCGACAAACACCTGCATGACGGCCTGCGGGCTCAGCGCGTGGCTGAATGGCCCGCCTGCCGTGGCGGGGGCGATGCGGGTCAGCGCGACCGGCGCCCCGAGGCGGGCATCGGCATCGACGAACAACACGCGCGCTCGGCCCTTGAGGTCGAGCGCATGCTCGACCTGCAACTGGAAATCGGTAAGGCATTCGACGGCCTCGTGTCCGCTGCGCGCGGCCGTCAGCGCCGCGAAGCGCTCGACGAACAAGGGGCCGAGCGCATCGTCGCCGCGGCTGGGGTTGCCCCAGCCGAAGACCAGCGTCGGCGCTCTGGTCACGATCGCTCGAAGCGGCCGTCGGCGTGGCGGATCAGGCGATCGAGCGGGGCATCGGCGTCAAGCGCCGTCCCGCCACCACTGTAGTTTGAAAGCTCGACGACCAGCGGCATCTGTCCGAGCGCGTGCGTGGCGCACGACAGGCAGGGATCGAAGGCGCGCACGGCGACCTCGATGTGGTTCAGCAGGCCTTCGGTGAGCTTGCGTCCGGACAGATAGCGCTCGGCGACGCCGCGCACGGCCGTGTTCATGGCCTGGTTGTTGTGCGTCGTCGAGACGATGAGGTTGCATTGCGTGACGAGGTCGTCGCCACCGATGCGGTAGTGGTGGATCAGCGTGCCGCGCGGTGCCTCGATGACGCCGACGCCTTCGCCTTCCTCGCCGGGCCGGCGCACCGGCGCGACGACGAGATCGGTGCCGACGACGGCGTCGTCATGCAGCAGGTCCTTGATGGCCTCGGCGGCATGCAGCATCTCGACCATGCGCGCCCAGTGATAGGCCAGCGTGGCGTGGATCGGCCGGCCGGCACCACGCTCGACGAAGTCGCGGCGGGCGGCATCGGCCAGCGGCGTCGGGATGTGGTCGCAATTCTGCACGCGGGCCAGCGGCCCGACCTTGTACCAGCCTTCGCGCGGACCGCGCGCGCGCAGGTAGGGGAACTTCATGTAGCTCCACGGCCGCACTTCCTCTTCGATGAGATCGGCATAGCGCTGGTAGTCGAACTGGTCGAACAGGCGCGTGCCGTCGGCATCCGTGCCGCGCAACGCACCGTCGTAGAGGTCCATCCCGCCGTCGGGCGCGACCAGGCTCAGGAAGGGCGAGACGACGGGACCGAAGTCCTCCCACAGCGCGGGTTGGGCGTCGTGCAGGCGGGTGACGAGCGCCACGGCTTCGCGGCTCCACGCGACCATGGTGTAGGCATCGGCCAGCAACTCGGCGCGCTCGGCGGACGTGAGCGACTTGTTGACGCCCCCGGGGATCGCGCCAGTCCCGTGCACACGCTTGCCGGCGGTGTGGCGGATGACTTCCTGGCCGAACTTGCGCAGCAGCACGCCCTTCTTGGCGACCTCGGGGTGCGCCGCGATGACGCCGACGATATTGCGCGTGGCCACCGCCGCATCGAAGCCGAACAGCAGGTCGGGCGACGCGAGGTGGAAGAAGTGCTGGGCGTGCGATTGCAGTAGCTGGCCGTAGTGCATCAAGCGCCGGCAGGCCAGCGCCGTGGGCGTGAGCGCACGGATGCCGAGCGCGACGTCGAGCGCCTTGCTGGCGGCGAGGTGGTGCGAGACAGGGCAGATGCCGCACAGGCGCTGCACCATCACCGGGACTTCCCAATAC
>JBGARB010000037.1:0-23911 GCA_044230495.1 Rhodocyclaceae bacterium | reverse complement strand
ATGGGGGCTCACGCCGGTGCGCGCCGCCGAGTGACGCGCCGCGCGGCGCCGTGTCACCACCACTGTAGTGTGGCCCGATGCGAGGCTTTCAGAGCCGGCGCTCGACGTGTCGGAACGCCAGCCACACGGCGATGTCATAGACGATCTTGAGCAGGCCGCCGACGACCAGCGGCGCGGCCAGCGCGCCGGTGGCGAACCAGGCACCGCCAAGGATCGGCCCGACGGCAGCGGCCAGGCTGCGCGGCACCGTCGTCGCGCTCGCCGCTGCGGCGCGTTCGGCCGGCGTCACCACCGCCATCACGAAGGCCGAGCGCGTCGGCACGTCCATCTGCGAGAGCAGTGCGCGTACCGACAACAACGCGATCGCCATCGGCAGCGTCGGCGCCAGTGCGGCGGCGACGAGACAGACATTCGCCGGCAGATGGGTGAACACCATCGTGTTCACCAGCCCGATCCGTCGCGCCACGGCCGGCGCGGCCAGTTGCGAGCAAGCCGCCAGCAGCCCGGCCCAGAAGAAAAAGGCGCCGGCAGCCGTTGCCGAGACCTCGAAGCGCGCAAACAGCCACAATGCCATCAGCGTATTGACGACGAGGCCGCCGGCAAAGGCATCGACCGCGAACAGCGCCGTCAGCCGCGCCACGATCTTGCGCGACGGGCCGAGCGGCCGTGCCGCCGCAGCACCTGCCTGTGCCGTCATGGCCGGCGCGCGGCGATAGAGCCACCACACCGCGATGCCGACGCCGGCATAGCCGGCGAAGACCGCCCGCAGTGCGTCCAGCGGTGTCATGCCGGCCACGCCTTGCAACGCGTCGGGCACGCCGGCGAGCAGGGCGCCGAGGGCCGCGCCCAGCGCGCCGATCAGGCTGTAGCGCGCGAACAGGGCCGTGCGCGCTTCGCCCTCGCCCAGCGCGGCGAGCCGCGCGTGTTCGAGCGGTAGAAACACGCTGACATCGCCGCTGCCGGCGTTCAAAGTGCCGACGAAGGCGACGACGAGCAAGGGCCAGAGCGGCGCCGCCGCCGGCACCAGCGCGAACGCCGTGCCGGTCGCCGCCATCAGTACGGCGGCGGCCAGCAGCAAGCCGCGCTCGGGCCAGCGATGGCCCCACGCACCGAGCGCCAGCGTCGCCAGCGCCGAGCCGAGCAGCGTCGCCGTGGCGATGACGCCGACCTCGAAGGTGCCGTAACCGAGCGCCAGCAAATACACCGGCAGCAAGACCGCGACACAGCCGTCGGCCAACGCACGCAGCCCGCGCGCCAGCAGCACGGCGCGTGCCCCGGGGCGCACCCCGGGCGGCAGCAGCTTCATCCGCCGCCGGCCGGCCGGCTTGCGCACCACGCGTACAACGCGTCGTAGAGCACCATGCCGTGCTTCAACATCGTGTGGTCCTCGGCGAAATTGAGCGACAGCCCCTTGGAGATGGCGAGCAGGCCGGCAGCCTCCGGCGCCAGGTGCGGCTCGTCGCAGTCGGCCGCGCGGACTATCGTCGCCAGCGCGCCGAGCGCGGGATCGTCGAGGCGGTAGGCGGCGATGAACGCATCGAAGCTGCACCGGTCGCCCTGATGGCCGAAGGCGACGCCGGGCACATCGAAGGGCGTTGCGCCGCTTGCCGCCGCGCGCGGCATGACCTCGTCCGCCGGCACATAGAGAAATTCGGGCGATGGGTCGATGAAGCGGGCGATCAGCCAAGGACAGGCGATGCGGTCGATTTTCGGTCGTTCGCGAGTGATCCATTTGATGATTCGGTACTCCTGTCTCAGCGCACGAAGGCGAGTAGCAGCCCGAGCGCGGCGCAGGCTGCAATCACCTTCATGATGTCGGCCTTGTAGCGCCACAGCGCGACGAAGGCGGCGACGGCAACGGCGACGGCCAGCGCCTCGAACGGGCCGGCAAACGGTTCGCCGGGCGTGCCTTGCGGCCAGAAGGTATGCCAGGCAAAGAACGCGGCGAGGTTCACGATCACGCCGACCACCGCCGCGGTGATCGCGGTGAGCGGTGCCGTGAAGGCGATCTCGTCGCGCGTCGCTTCCACCGCCGGGCCGCCGGCAAGGATGAGGAAGAAGCTCGGCAGGAAGGTGAAATACGTCGTCACCGCAGCGCCCAGCAGCCCTGACGCCATGCTGCCGCCCGCCACGGACTTGGCGACGCCGCCCAGATAGCCGACCCAGGTCACGATCATGATCAGCGGCCCGGGCGTCGTCTCGCCCAGCGCGAGGCCGTCCATCATCTGCGGCCCGCTCAGCCAGCCGAATTCCTCCACGCCGCCCTGATATACGTAGGGCAGCACCGCATAGGCGCCGCCGATGGTGAGGAAGGCCGCCTTGGTGAAGAACATGCCCATCGCCGACAGGCTTTCGCTGCCGCCCAGCAGCGCCATCGCACCGGCCCACAGGCCGACGCAGACGATCACCGTCAGCGCCAGCCGGGACCACGTGAAGCGCGCATGCGGCGGCGGCGGCGTGTGGTCGTCGATCAGCGCCGGCAGACGCGCGCCGCCCTTCGCGGCGTGGCCGCCGGCGCCGCCGAAATGACGCGGCGACAGCTTGCCGCCGACGATGCCGGCAAGCAGCGCGGCGCCGACGATCCACGGAAAATCGATGCGCAGGAAGAAGATGCCGACGAAGGCCAGCATGGCAATCGCCAGCAGCACGCCGTTCTTGATCGCGCGCGAGCCGATGCGCCACGCGGCGAACAGCACGATGGCGACCACCGCCGGCTTGATGCCGTCGAAGAGCCCCTTCACCGCCGGCAGATCGCCGAACGCCAGATACACACCGGCCAGCAGCGACAACAACAGGAAGGCCGGCAGGAAGAACAGCAACCCGGCGACCAGACCGCCGCGCACGCCATGCAGCAGCCAGCCGGTGTAGATCGCCAGTTGGCAGGCCTCCGGCCCCGGCAGCAACATGCAGTAGTTCAGCGCATGCAGGAAGCGGCCTTCGGAAATCCATCGCCGCCGCTCGACCAGCTCCTGGTGCAGGATGGCGATCTGCCCGGCCGGGCCGCCGAAGCTGATGAAGCCGAGCTTGAACCAGAAGCGCGTGGCCTGCGCCAATGTCGGGTGGTGCGGTACGGCCTTGTCGTTCGCCGTGTTTGCGGTGTCCATGTTCGATCCTCGTCGCTCAACGATGCTCGGCGCTTGGACGGGACACCGTCATGCATCCATCGATGCGCGGGAGGCCGCGATTCCCGCCGGCGAAGTGTAGCAGCCGGATCAGGATGCCGACGCGGTCGCGGCATCGCGCGCCGTGCCGCGCGCCACCTCGACGACGCGATGCGTGCGCGGCGCCAGCCCGGCAATGACGACCGCAATCGCGCGTTGCGGCTCGGCGTCGCCGCACATGAAGACGTCCACCGCGGCGTAGCCGTGCTCGGGCCAGGTATGGACGCTGATGTGCGATTCGCGCAGCAGCAGCACGCCGGTGACGCCGAGCCCCGCGCCGAAGGGATGCATGTGCGCCGACAGCACGTGCGCCCCGGCCGCATCGGCGGCCCGCCGCAGCAAGGCCTCGAGCGCGACGCCGTCGGCCAGGTCGGCGGCGCAGTCGTGACATTCGAGCAGCAGGTGGCGGCCGAGGCCGGCGTTCATTGCGTGTTCAACGCCTGCGAGAAAATTCGTCGCGAGCGGGCCGCAGCGGGGTGCGGCCGGCGCGCAGAAACCGGAATGTACTCGGAAGTACATGAGGATTTCGAGCACCGCCCAATCCCCGATCCGGCACGCGCAGCAGAAATTTCGCAGGCGTTCATTTGTGGCTGCCGCCGCTGGAGTAGCCGCTGCCCCCCGAACCCCAACTGCGCGATGGGCCGTCGTCGTTCGCCGAGGCGAGGTTGATGATCGTCGCCAGAAACAGAACGACGAACGCATAAGCGATGTAGACGGGCTTGCTGCCGCCGCCCTCGCCGACGAATTGCCGCGCCACTTGCGGCAGGATCGCCGCCTGCGCGATGGCGGTCAGAATGAAGCTGCCGTCGCCGAAACCGATGATCGGCAGGTTGAGCAGCCACAGGAACGTCGACGCGAGGACGAACACGCGGCCCAGCGACGCGCCGCCGCCGACGAGTCGCGCGGCATCGTCCAGCCCGGACATGTCGGCGATGACATCGCCGACGCCGGCGCCGGCGGGCTCGGTGATGTCGCCGCGGCCGAACCATTGGCCGACGGCCGTGGCTGTGACGCGCTCGGCGAGCGAAAAGCTCATCTCCTGCGCGCTCGATTCGCGCGTCAGCGTCAGCGAGCCGTCGCTGTAGTCGATGATCTGCCGCGTGTCGCCGACATGCACGCGCCAGTTGAAGGCGCCGGCCGCCCATGTGACTTGCGCGGGATAGGCCCACTTGCGCGGCAGCGTGCGCTTGCGCCAGCCCACGGCATCGTCGCTGACCGGATCGGGCCATTCGTCGGCGACGCGCACGCGCTGCCAGCCTTCGCTGCTTTCCACGAGCCACAGGAAACCCTCGCCGGCCGCGAACAGCAGGTATTCGGTCCATGCTTCCGCTTCGTCGGGATTCGTCGCCGCCATGACGCCGAGGACGACCCAATCGACGCCGTCGATCTTCGCCGCATCGCCGAGCCTGAGCGTCGTCTCGTGCGCTTCCTGCGCGTCGTGCGCCACCAGCACCTCGGCCTTGGCGCCGTCGATCGCCACTTCGCTGCCGCAGGCGGCGCACACCGCGCCTGTCGTGAGGCCCGGCGCATGCGCGATCGGGCTGCCGCATTGCGGGCAATCGAGCGCGCTCAGCGCGCCGCGGTAGCGCCCGGCGGCATCGACGATCTGCTGGTCGTCGCGCAGCAACTGACATTTGAGGTCGGGGAGCGTGACGGCCTTGCCGCGATAAAGCAGTGGCGCCTCGCCAAAGCTGTAGTCGAGCGTGAGGAATTCTCGCCCGCTGCGAAAATCCGCGACCTTCGCCGTCCAGCCCTCGCCGATGGCGATCGGCAGTTCGCCCTGGCCGGCGCGCGCCTGCGCCGTGCGCACGTCGGCGCAATACCAGTTGCGGCCATCGAAGGACCAGCGGTTGCCGGCGGCGAGCTTCTCGAACAGCGGCGGCGTGCCGGCCAGCGGCACTTCGCGCGTGAAGACGTATTGCCCGGACGCATCGGCGAGCCAGCCGGCGCTGCCGTCGTCGAACATCGCCACCCATTCGTTCCAGTGGCCGTCCGCATAGGCGAGCTGCAGGCGGCCGACGAGCGTGAAGGGCGCGCCGTCGAGCAGGCCGCTGGTGTTGATCTGCAGCGGCGTGTAGTCCTCGAGCACCGCCGAGAGCTTGCCGGCATCGGCGACGCCCGCGCCCTGCTTGAGCACGCGCGTGTTGCAGTAGCCACAGACGGCCATCGCCGAAGTGGCCGAGCGGAACACCACCTCGGCCCCGCAGCCGGGGCAGTTGGCCTTGAAGATGTCAGTCGGCATGCCGATTCCGGGTGCCGGAAGCGTGCTGTGTCAGCCGACCAATTTCTTCAGGATCTCCGCCTTCGCCGTATCGTAATCGGCCTGCGCGATGAGGCCCTTGTCGAGCATGCCCTTGAGCTTCTCGAGCCGCGCCGCCGGGTCGTCGGCCGCCGCTGCCGCCGCCGGTGCCGCGGCGGCGCCGGTCATGGCACCCGCCATCGCACCGGCCATCGCCTGGCCGACGCCCATGCCGGCCGCCAGGCCGGCGCCGATGCCGGCGAGCCCGCCTTCGTTCTGCGCCGCCAGCGGAATGGCCGTCGCCGCCTGGTACTGCGTGAAAGTCTTCATGTCGCCCATCATGCCCATCGAGATGCGCGTGTCGATGGCCTTCTGCAGCTCTTCGGGCAGCGAAACGTTCTCTACCGTGAAGGCATCGAGCGCGAGGCCGTAGCGTGCAAATGTCGGCACCAGCGCTTCCTTCATCTTGTCGCCCAGCAAGCCCTGGTTGGCGGCCATGTCGAGGAAGGGCAGCTCGCTGCCGCCCATTGCCGACGTCATGCCGGCAACGACAAGGTTGCGCAGTTGCTGCTCGACCTGATCGGCGGTGTAGTCCTCGTTGGCGCCGGTGATCTCCTTGTAGAACGCGGCGGCGTCGCTGATCTTGTAGGAGTACATGCCGAAGGCGCGCAGGCGCACCATGCCGAAATCCTTGTCGCGGATGGTGATCGGCTGCGCCGTGCCCCATTTGCGGCCCAGTTGCAGCCGCGTCGAGAAGAACATCACGTCGGATTTGAACGGCGACTCGAAGAGCTTGTCCCAGTTCTTCAGGTTGGTCAGCACCGGCAGCGTCTGCGTGGTCAGCTTGTAGAGCCCGGGGCCGAACACGTCGGCGACCGTGCCTTCATTGACGAACACCGCCATCTGGCCGTCGCGCACCGTCAGCGCCGCGCCGTACTGGATCTCGCGGTCGGTGGCCGGGAAGCGCCACATCAGCACGCCCTCGGGCTGCTCGGCCCACTCGATGACATCGATGAACTGCTTCTTGACGAAATCCATGAGTCCCATGTGATTCTCCCGGTTAGGAAAGACAGGCGGCATTGACGACGCCGACGACCAGCGACAGCCCGCCGAGCATTGCGCCGACGGCCTGGTTGTTGTTGGCGATATCTTCGCGCAGCCGCGGCAGCATCCGCGCGATGAGCGCATACACGCCCAGTTGCACGGCAGCGGCGAGCAGCGCCCAGATGCCGAAGGCGGCAAAGTGGTCGTTGTGCACGATGCTCGACGCGATGGCGAGCCCGAAGCCGGCGAGCGCGCCGAGCAGGCTCATCGCCGCCGCCAGCGAGCCGCCGCGGATCAGCGCCATTTCGTTGTAGGGCGTCAGCCACGTATAGACCCGCGCGAACGCGGCGAGCATGGCGAGGCCGGCGGCCAGGTGCAGAAAATACGCTTCGATCTGAGCGGGCATGTCGTATCCTCCGTCGCGTCGCGCCAAGCGCGAATCGACGCATCATAACCGCGCCACATCGCACCATGATTTCCAGAGCGCCTGTCCGCATCGACCGCACGCTGGTGGTGTCGGTTTTCATCGTCGCTTCCTGCGGCCTGGCCTACGAACTCGTCTCCGCCGCGCTGGCCAGCTACCTGCTCGGCGATTCGGTGCTGCAGTTCTCCACGGTGATCGGCGTCTACCTGTTCGCCATGGGCATCGGCTCGCACCTGACGCGCCATATCGACGACGACGCCAGCCTCGAGCGCTTCATCGACATCGAACTGCTGGTCGGTGTCGTCGGCGGCTTCTCGGCGGCGCTGCTGTTCGTCGTCTATGGCTGGCTGGCGACGCCCTTCCGCAGCGTGCTGTATGCGCTCGTGCTGCTGATCGGCATCCTCGTCGGCATGGAGATTCCGCTGGTGATGCGCGTGCTGCACCGGCAGCAGGCCGAGTTCCGCGAGCTGGTCAGCCGCGTGCTCGCCTTCGACTACCTCGGCGCGCTGGCCGTCTCGCTGCTCTTTCCGCTGGTGCTGGCGCCGCAGCTCGGCCTTGTCCGTACCGGTCTGCTGTTCGGTCTGCTCAACGTCGGCGTCGGCTGGTGGACCGCGCATCGCTTCGCCGCCGAATTGCCGGCGCCCGGGAAGCAGATGCGCCGTGCCGCCGTCACTGTAGTTTTGCTGCTCGCCGGCTTCGCCTTCGCCGACCGGCTGACGACGTGGTCCGAGCAGCAGGTGCTCGGCGACCCGATCATCCACGCCGAGACCACGCCCTTCCAGCGGCTGGTGGTCACGCGCTGGAAGGACGACACCCGCCTCTACATCAACGGCAACCTGCAGTTCTCCAGCCGCGACGAGCACCGCTACCACGAGGCGCTGGTGCACCCGGCGCTGGCGGCGCTCGCCGCCCCGCGCCGCGTGCTGGTGCTCGGCGGTGGCGACGGCATGGCCGTGCGCGAAATCCTCAAGTACGACGCCGTGCGCGAGGTCACGCTGGTCGACCTCGATCCGGCGATGACGCGCCTGTTCAAGGGCAATCCCGAGCTGGCCCGGCTCAACGCCGGCGCACTGGCCGACGCGCGCGTCACGATCGTCAACGCCGACGCCGCGCGCTGGCTGGAAGACACCGAGGCGCCGCCGTGGGATCTGATCGTTGCCGATTTTCCCGATCCGTCGAGCCATGCGCTGGGCAAACTCTACAGTGTGCCGATCTACCGCATGATGGCGCGGCATCTTGCCGCCGACGGCCTGCTGGTCGTCCAGGCCACGTCGCCGTGGTATGCGCCGCACGCCTTCTGGTGCATCGAGGCGACGTTGCGCGCGGCGGGTTTCGCGCCGCGCGCCTACCATGCGCAGGTGCCGTCGTTCGGCGAATGGGGCTTCTTCGTCGCCGCGCCGCCGCAGCGCACGCGCGAGTTCGTGCCGCCCGGCCGCTACCCCGTGCCGCTGCGCTTCGTCGATACCGCCGTCACGACACTGATGTTCCACTTCCCCGCCGACATGCCGCGCCCCGCCGTCGAGCCCAACCGGCTCGACAACCAGATCCTCGTGCATTACTTCGAGCAGGACTGGGCGGCGGTGATCCGGTGACGCGATGACCTCGCGCCGCGACGCGCTGCGCGCCGCCGCCGCCGCGCTGCTGGCCGGCTGCGAACGCCCGGCATGGATGATGCGCCCGCAATGGCTGCCGACCGACATCGAGCGCCCGGGGCGCGCGCTGGGCCATTGGCTGCGCACGCTGCCGCGCGATCTGGTGGCCGATGGCGGCACCCTCGACACCGACATCGTCATCATCGGCGGCGGCATCGCCGGGCTGGCCGCGGCGTGGACGCTCGCCCGCAACGGCCACCGCCGCTTCGTGCATCTGACCGGCCCCGAGCCCTTCGGCAACGCCGCCGCGCGGCAGTGGCACGGCGTGCCTTGTCCGCAGGGCGCGCACTACCTGCCGCTGCCGGCGAGCGAATGCGGCCACGTGCGCGAACTGCTCGCCGAAATGGGCGTGCTGCGCCCGGGCGCCGACGCGGCGCGACCGCACTACGACGAGCGCGCGATCGTGCATGCGCCCGACGAGCGGCTGCTGATCGACGGCCGCTGGCACGACGGCCTGGTGCCGCCGCCGCGGGACGACATCGAGCGGGCGCAGCAGCAGCGCTTCTTCGCCCGCATGGAGGAGCTCAAGCGCCTGCGCGGCAGCGATGGCAGGCGCGTTTTCGCCTTGCCGCTGGCGCTCGCCTCGACGGATGCCACGTGGCGCGGTCTGGACCGGCAGACCTTCGCGCAATGGCTCGATGCCGAGGGCTACACGGCACCGCGGCTGCGCTGGTATCTCGACTACGCGTGCCGCGACGACTACGGCGCCGGCGCGGCGCAGGTGTCCGCCTTCGCCGGCCTGCACTATTTCGCCGCCCGCGACGGCGAAGCCGCGAATGCCGACAGCCACGCCGTGCTGACCTGGCCCGACGGCCTCAACCCGCTGGCGCGCCACATGGCCGCGGCCGCCGCGGACCGACAGCACGCCGGGCTGGCCCTGCGCGTGCGGCCGCTGCGCCATGGCGTCGAGGTGCTCGTCGGCAGCGGGCCGGGGCAGCGCGTGCAGCTGGTTCGCGCACGGCGGGCGATCCTCGCCACGCCGCTGCATGTCGTCCGCCACCTGCTGCCCGCGGGTTTCGCGCCGGCGCTCGTGCCGGAAGCGCTGCCGGCGCATTCGAGCTGGCTGGTCGGCAATCTCGGCCTGCACACCTTCCCGCACGAGACGGGCGAGGTGCCGCTGGCCTGGGACAACGTCATCTACGGCAGCGCGCATCTGGGCTTCGTCGTCGCCACGCACCAATGGCTGCGCGTCGCCAAGCCCGAATTCACCGTCTTCACCACCTACAGCGCGCTGCCCTTTGCGCCGGGCGACGACACGCGCCGCTGGCTCGACGCCGCCGACGATGCCACGCTGCGCGACATGGCCTGCGCCGACCTCGTCAACGCCTACGGCGATGCGTTATGGCGCCGCGCCGCGCATCTGCACGTTACCGTGCGCGGCCACGCGATGGCCGTGCCGATACCGGGCTATCTCGACACCGCCGCGCGCCTCGGCCTCGACGGCGATACCGGCCCGATCGTCTTCGCGCACAGCGATTTGTCGGGCTATTCGGTGTTCGAGGAGGCGGCGTGGTGGGGTGTCGAGGCTGCGCGGCGCTGCGCGTAGCGCAAGCGCCGTCCCGCCACCACTGTAGTTTGGGCTGCGACGACGCCCGCCGGACTCAGTGTGCCGGACGCTGCAGGTCGCGCCACAGCAGCCAGGACTTCAGCACCGGCGCGGCAGCACACAGCAGCGGCAGGATGACGAGGCCGGCCTCCTGCCATTTCGCGTCCAGCGGCAACATCGGCAGCGCACAGAGCAGCAGCCCGCCGGCGACGAAGACCTTGCCGCCGAAGCGGTGCGTGTGGTCCCACACCCGCTCGCTGGCCAGTGTCCACGGCGTACGGATGCCCACCGTGTAGTTGGTGCGCAGCTTGCCCAGCACATTGCCGATCACTACGAACAGGCCGCCGACCATCAGCTGCGGCATGCCCGCGGCGCGCCAGGGCATGCCCAGCGCCGCGGCGATGATGACGCCCTGGACGATCGCCAGCAGCACCGTGACGGCCGTGAAGATCGTCGCCACCGCGCCCGCCGATCGCGCCAGATTCTGCCCGCGCGGATCGATCTTCGGCAGCAGCCGCTGCAGCCCGGCGTTGAGCGCGGCCAGCGCCGGCAACAGCAGCAACGCCAACGGCGCGGCGCTCCTGCCATCGGCGTTGCCGTGCAGGTCGAAATGCGTCGGCACGCGCGCATCCGGCGGCAACACCGCGATGACGACCAGCCCCGCCAGGGTCATGGCGGCGATCAGGGCCCACTGGATGCGTTCGGAAGCACGGATCGACATGGCGTTATCCCTTCAAGGCACCCGTGCGACGCGCGGGCTTGAGGCCGATGCCGACGACATCGGCAAAACCGAGCAGCGCTTCCTCGAGCACCGAGACGTTGAGCCGGTAGGTGATGGTCGTGCCCGACTTTTCGGACGCCACCAGATCCGCCTCGCGCAAGACGTTGAAATGCCCGGACAGCGTGGGTTTGGACAGTGGAAAGCACTCGGCGATCTCGCCGGCGGTCATTTCGCGCTCGCGCAGCAGCTGGAGGATGTGCCGCCGCGTCGGATCGCCGAGCGCCTTGAAAACCTTGTCCATGTTCGGTATTTTGCCAATTACCGAAATAAAGTCAACGCCGCTGATCGCCGTCCCACCACCACTGTCGTTTGGGTCGCGCCGCCTTACCGCAGCGTCGCGTTCGCCGCCCGGTAGCGCAGCGGCGGCAGTCCGGTCCAGCGCTCGAAGGCATGCGAGAACGCCGAGCACTGGGCGTAGCCGAGGACTTCGGCGATGGCCGCGATGCCGAGCTGCGAATCGCGCAGCAGGTCGCGCGCGCGCTGCGCCCGCACCTGCTCGACCAAGGTGCGGAAGCCGACGCCGGCGGCATCGAGGCGGCGGCGCAGCGTACGCTCGGAGATACCGAGCCGGCTGGCGACGGCAGCCTGGCCTGGCCAGTCGCCATGTGCGCGCAAGAGCAGGTCGACCACCGCCTCGACAATGTCGGAATCATCGCGAAAGCGCGCCACCAGCGCGCGCATCTGGCGCACGTACATGTCTTCGAGCAGCGGATTGCCTTGCGCCGGGCGCGCGGCGAGGTAGCGCGCGTCGAACTGCAGCGCAGTCAGCGGCGCATCGAAGCGAAGCGGCACGCCGAGCAGCGCGCGGATGCCGCGCCACTGCATCGCGGCGGGCGCCGGCAGCGCGAGCGTGGCCTGGCGAAATGGAAACGGCCCCTGCCACAGGTCGTTGAATGCCGTCTGCACGGCCCCCAGGTCACGCCAGATCTCGAATTCGCGCATGTCATCGTCGCCGGCGACGCCGCTCATCTCGAAATGCGCCGTGCCGCGAGATTCGTGCAGCGTCATGCGCTGGCGCGTAAACAGCAATTGGTGAAAGCTCAGCCCGACTTCAAAGGCGCGGCGCAGGGTCGGCGTGCTGAGCACTGCCATGCCGACGATACCGTAGGTCAGCAGGTGATATTGCTGGCCGACCCGCAGCCAGACATCGGGCCTGCCGGCGGTGAGCCGGGCGAAGGCACGCTGGAAGGCGAATTCCTGCTCGCGCGTGACTTCCGCCGTCGGGTTGTCCAGCGTGCGCACACGCAGGCCGCTGGCCGCAAGCGCCGGTCCGGCGGCGAGGCCAAGGCGGCCGAGCTCGGCGAGCATCAGGCGCACGGAACTGGCGGGGAGCGACGGTTGCATGGTGGCGGGAGGGCGGTGGATGCGGCCGGAATTCGCAAATTATTGTCCGAACGGCGCACTTCGGGTGGGCCGCGTGGCGGCAAACTCGCCGCACAACACCACATGGAGGATGCGACGATGCCGGTCGATGTTTCGCTGCCGCTGACGGGGCTCGAGCCGCCGCTGTCGGAAATGGAACGCGCGGTGCAAGACAACGTGCACCGCTATGCCGTCGAGGTCATGCGCCCGCTGGGCGTGACGCTCGACCGACTGCCCGCCGACGCCGTGCCGGCAGCGGATTCGCCGCTGTGGACGGCGCTGGCCAAGGCTGGCGAACTGGGCTTGTCGCTGCTGGCGCTGATGGAACTGCCGGCCATCGAACGCACGCGGCTGCTGGCGCTGGCCACCGAGGAGCTGGCGTGGGGCGACGGCGGCATCGCCGGCGCGATCCTGGTCAACAACTTCCCTGTCATGTATTCGCTGCTGGCCGGGAATCTCGAAATGGCACGCGCCTGCGACGGCAAGCTGGGTTGCTGGGCGATCACCGAGCCGGACCACGGCAGCGACATGCTCGATGCCGACCGCGTCGCCGCGGCGCCCGGCAGCAGCTACGGCCGGCCCAACTGCACGGCGCGCATCGTCGGCGATCGCATCATCATCAGCGGCCAGAAGTCGGCGTGGGTTTCGGGCGCGATGACGGCGCAGGTCTGCGCGCTGTTCTGCCATTACGCCGCCGAAGACGGCACGACGCGGCCGGGCGTGGCGGTGATCGTGCCGCTCGATCTGCCCGGCGTCTCGCGCGGGCGCCCGCTCGACAAGCTCGGCCTGCGCGGCCTCAACCAGGGCGAGCTGTATTTCGACAACGTCGAGGTGCCGCTGACCCACCTGCTCGCCGGCCCCGACGATTACGCCGACCTCGCCTATCGCATGCTCTGCGAGGCCAACCCGCATGTCGCCTGCGTGGCCGTCGGCGTCGCCCGCGCCGCCTTCGAGCATGCCTGGCAATACGCCCACCAGCGCCGCCAGGGCGGCGAGCCGCTGATCCGCCACCAGTTGGTGCGCTACCGCCTGTTCGAGATGTTCCGCAAGGTCGAGACGGCGCGCGCGCTGACGCGCCGGGCAATGGAATACAACGTCACCGCCGCGCGGCCCTCGATGCTCGCCTCGACCTCGGCCAAGGTCACGGCGACGCAGACCGCCTTCGAGGTGGCCTCCGACGCACTGCAACTGTTCGGCGGCAACGGCATGACGCGCGAATACCCGATGGAAAAGCTGCTGCGCGATGCGCGCGCGATGCTGGTCGCCGACGGCGCCAACGAGTTCCTCGCCCTCAAGGGCGCGGCCGATCTCGTCAACCCCGACTGGCTGTGAGGTCATCGACATGAAAATGAACGCTTATGTGGCCGGCGTGGGCATGACGCTCTTCGGCCGCCACCTGGACAAGACCCTGAAGGCGCTGACCGCCGAGGCGGTGACGCTGGCGCTGGCCGATGCCGGGCTCGACAAGTCGCGCCTCGAGGCGGCATGGATGGGCAATGCCGCCGCCGGCGTGGTCACCGGCCAGGAAATGATCCGCGGCGAAGTCGCGCTGCGCCACATCGGCATCGGGCGCATTCCGGTGGTGAATGTCGAGAACGCCTGCGCATCGTCGTCCACCGCCTTCCAGCAGGCTTGCGCGATGGTCAGCGGCGGCGCCTACGATATCGTGCTGGCCTGCGGCAGCGAAAAGCTGTTCCACGAGGACAAGGCGCGCAGCCTCGGCGCCTTCACCAGCGCGGTGGACATCGAGGACCCCGATGGCGCGCTGAATGTCCTCAAGCGCATGGCGGCCGACGCCGGCGAACCCTTCGATGCCAGCGGCGCCGGGGTCACGCGCTCGATCTTCATGGACATCTACGCCATCCTCGCGCGCAAGCACATGAAGCGCTGGGGCACCACGCGCGAGCAGTTCGCAATGGTCGCGGCGAAGAACTCGGTGCACGGCAACCTCAATCCGCGGGCGCAGTTCCGCGACGTGATGAGCGTCGCCGACGTACTGGCGGCGCGTGCCATCGTCGAGCCGCTGACGCTGCCGATGTGCTCGCCGATCGGCGACGGCGCAGCGGCGGTGATCCTCGTCAGCGAGCGCAAGGCGCGCGCGCTCGGCCTGCGCCGCACGGTGCGCGTGGCCGCGTCCGCGCTGGTGTCCGGCTGGGACATGGACAATCCCGACGACAGCGTCGGCGGCCTCGCCGCCGAACTGGCCTACGCCGCTTCCGGCATCGGCCCGCGCGACCTGTCCTGCGTCGAGCTGCACGACGCGTCGGCGCCGTCGGAGATCGTCGCCTACGAATACCTTGGCCTGTGCGCGCCCGGCGAGGGCGGGCCGCTGGTGGCCTCCGGCGCAACGCAACTGGGCGGGCGCCTTCCGGTCAATGTCTCCGGCGGCCTGCTGCGCAAGGGCCATCCGGTCGGCGCCACCGGGTGCGCGCAGATCGTCGAGCTGACCGAACAGCTCGAAGACCGCGCCGGCCGCCGGCAGGTGGACAAGGCGCGCATCGCGCTGGCCCACAACGGCGGCGGTGCCATCGGCACCGACGCCGCGGCCACCGTCGTGTCGATTCTCGTCCGCGAGGACGGCCGATGAACCAGCCGCCACCGCTGACCGTCGCCGCCGCGGTCGCGCACTGGGCGACGGTGCAGCCCGAATGCCGCGTGCTGACCGTCGAAGGCGCCGGCGTGCGCGCCGACGAGACGCGCACCTACGCCGAGCTGGCGGCCAACGGTCGCCGTCTCGCCGCCGGCCTGCTGGCGCAAGGCATGGGTGCCGGCGAGCGCGTCGCCACGCTGTTGGCCAACCATGCCGAATTCGTCGACCTGATGGTCGCTGCGGCGCTGACCGGCGTCGTGCTGGTGCCCATTGATCCGCGCACGCGTGGCGACAAGCTGGTGTACATGATCGACGCCGCCGGTTGCCGCGGCGTCATCGCCGCCGACTACGCGCTGCCCGAGTTGCTGGCGGTGCGCGGACGGCTTGCCGCCGGATTGTGGATCGCCTGCCTGCCGACCGACGAAGGCCGGGCCACGGATGCCGCCCTGCGCACTGCCGGCGTCTTGCCGTGGTCAGCACTCGCCACGGCACCCGCGGCGGGCGTCGACTTCGTCGGCGCCGACCCCGACAGCGCGATGGAGCTGATCTACACCTCCGGCACCACGGGCGACCCCAAAGGCATCGTGATGACGCACCGGCGCTACTGCGATACCTCGCGGCTGACGCCGATGCTGTTCGGGCTGAAAGCCGACGACCGCCTCTACTCGGGGCTGTCGCTGACGCACGCCAACGCGCAGATCGTCACGCTCGGCACGGCCTTGCTCAACGCCCTGCCCTGCGTGCTGTCGCGGCGCTTCACCAAGTCGCGGCTATGGGACATCACGCGCCGCTACGGCTGCACCAGCTTCACGCTGCTCGGCGGCATGACCACCGCCGTATATGCCGAGCCGCCGCGCGCCGACGACGCCGACAATCCCGTGCGCATGGTCATCTCGGCCGGCATGCCGGTCGCCATCTGGAACGAATTCGAGCGCCGCTTCGGCGTGCGCATCCTCGAGTTCTACGGCGCCGCCGAAGGCGGTCTGGTGGTGCATCCGCCGGGCGTCGGGCCGGTGGGCAGCATCGGCCGCACCGCGCCGCACCTCGCACATCGCATCGTCGACGACGACGGCCGCGACGTGACACCCGATGCCGACGGCAACCGCATCGGCGAGATCCTCTTCCAGGGCCGCGACGGCACACCGGCGCGCGTCGAATACCACGGCAATCCGGAGGCCAGCGCCGCCAAGTGCAAGGACGGCTGGCTGCGCATGGGCGATGTGGTGCGGGAGGACAAGGACGGCTGGCTGTATTTCCTCTTCCGCAAAGGCAGCGGCATCCGCCGCAACGGCGAGTTCATCGACCCGGCCTTCATCGAGAAGGTCATCGCCGAGGCGCCGGAGGTCGATGACGTGTATGTGTATGGGATTCCGGCGGCAAACGGCGTCGCCGGCGAAAAGGATGTCGTCGTCGCCGTCGTGCCGCGCGATGCCGATCTCGCGCGCTTCGACGTGCAGGCACTGTTCCGCCGCTGCCGCGCGCGGCTCGAACCCAACGTGGTGCCCGGCTTCATCCAGGTGCTGCGGCAGATTCCCAAGACCGCCTCCGAGAAGCCGCAGGACCGCTTCCTCATCGAGGCGCTCACCAACGACACGGCCGCCGTGCACACCGAGGCGCGCGGCTGACCCACACGAGGAGAACCCCATGAACCCGTCCCGCAAGGTCGTCGTCTACGGCGCCAACGGCTACACCGGCAAGCTCGTCGCCGAATCGCTGGCACAGCGCCGCATCCCCTTCATCTTCGCCGGGCGCAGCCGCGCCAAGCTCGACGCCGCCATCGAGATCGTCCGCCAGCGGCTGGGCGCCGACGCCTGGAAGCTCGACGCCGAGGTCGTCGCGGTCGACAACACCGTTGCGGCGCTGGCGCCGGTCTTCGCCGGGCGCGACGTGGTCATCAACGTCGCCGGCCCGTTCATGCAGATCGGCTGGCCGGTGGTCGAGGCGGCGGCGCAGGCGGGCTGCCATTACCTCGACACCACCGGCGAGCAGGACTGGACGCGCGCCATCGCCGAGCGCTGGGGCGCCGATTTCGCCGCCCGCGGCCGCCTGCTGGCGCCGGCCACGGCCTTCATGTGGACCGCCGGCGCGCTGGCCGCGGAGGTCGTGCTCGAAGACCCCGAGATCGACTCGCTCGACATCCTCTACCAGATCGACAACGGCCTGCCGTCGGAGGCGTCGACCAAGTCCTTCCTGCGCATGGTCTGCAACGAGACTTCGCAGTACTACATCGACCAGGGCGAATGGAAGGCCTGGCCCAACGACGTGGCCTATGAAGTCTCCGCACCGCACCGCGTCGCCAAGCTGCGCGCGCTGCCGTGGGGCGGTGCCTGCGAGCCGGTGTGGCTGAAGGGTCGGGTGCGCAACTGCCGCGTGCTCACGGCCATCGGCGAACACATGGTCGATGGCATTCTCGGCGCCATCCGGGCCTTCAACGCGCAGGCACCGCAGCTCGACGCCGCCGGCAAGGAAGCGCTGACCAACGCCATCGGCGACCAGATCAATACCGGCGAGCCGCCGAAGGATCACCCGGACGTGCAACGCGGCGTCATCATCGTGCATGGCCAAAGCCGCACACGCACGACGCGCTACGTCATGAACCTCTCCGCCGCCTACACCTGGACGGGCGAGATCTGCGCCGAATCGGCGCGCCTGCTGCTGGCCGGCGAACTCAAGCGGCCCGGCTTCCAGTCGGCTGCGCGCGCCTTCGACCACCGCCAGTTGATCCGCAGCTTCCACGCGCTCGGGTTTTGCAGCGCGCTGCCGACGTGAGACGCTGCACATGCGCCGTACCACCACCACTGTAGTTTGGCGCAGAGCGGATGACGCGACTCGACATTGAATTCCCTTCGGGCGAATCGCGCTGCGCGGCCTGGCTGTTCCTGCCCGAGACGGCTGTGCCGCCGCCGGTAATCGTCATGGCGCACGGCCTGGGCGCGACGCGCGACATGAGGCTGGAAGCCTTTGCGCTGCGCTTCGTCGCCGCCGGCTACGCCTGTCTCGTCTTCGACTATCGCCATTTCGGCGACAGCGGCGGCGAGCCGCGGCAACTGCTCGACATCGCCCGCCAACGCGCCGACTGGCGCGCCGCCATTGCCTGCGCCCGCGCGCGCGCCGACGTGGACGCCGAACGCGTCGTGCTGTGGGGCACATCGTTCGCCGGCGGACATGCGATCGCTGTCGGCGCCGGCGACGCCAGCGTCGTTGCGGTGGTCGCGCAATGCCCGTTCACCGACGGCCCGGCCTCGGTGCGGAAGATGGAAGCATTCGCCGCTGCGAAGGTGACGGTGCTGGCCGTCATCGACTGGATCGGCAGCCTCGTCGGCCGAAAGCCCGTGTGCGTGGCGACCGCGGGCCGCGCCGGGGAAACGGCGCTGATGACCGCCCCCGATGTCGCGCCGGGTTATCTGGGACTGGTGCCGGCGAAGACGCGATTCCGCAACGCAGTGGCCGCGCGCATCGCCTTGGCCGTGCTCTTCGACGCGCCCGGCCGGCATCTGCGCGACCTGCGCTGCCCGGCGCTGGTGTGCGTCTGCGATCACGATTCGGTGGCGCCGGCCTCGGCGACGCGGCGCCACGCGGCGCAAGCGTCGCGCGTCGATGTGCGCCGGTATGCTGCGGGGCATTTCGACATTTATGCTGGCGAGTGGTTCGAGCGCGTGATCGCCGACCAACTCGAATTCCTGCACCGCCACGTGCCCACCGATGGAACACGCACATGAACCGAATCGATCTTGCCGGGCGCACCGTCCTCCTGACCGGCGCCACCGGGGGCCTGGGCGCGGCGTTGTGCCGCGCCCTGCACGCCAAAGGCGCGCGGCTGGCGCTGCTCGATGTCGACGAACAGGCCGTGCGCGCGCAAGCGGCGCAATACGGCGACGCGGCGGCCGGCTGGGCCGCCGACGTGCGCTCGTGGCCCGCCATGCGTGATGCCGTCGACGCTGCCGCCCGACATTTCGGCGGCATCGACATCGCCATCGCCAACGCCGGCATCGACACCATGGCGCCGATGGCGCTGCTCGAGCCGGCGGCCTTCGACCGCGTCATCGACGTCAATCTCAATGGCGTCTGGCGCACCTTCCGCGCCGCGTTGCCGCATGTCGAAGCGCGGCAGGGCCACCTGCTGGCGATCTCGTCGCTGGCGGCCTTCGCGCATTCGCCGCTGCAGGCGTCCTATACGGCAAGCAAGGCCGGCGTCTGGGCGATGTGCAACAGCATCCGCCTCGAAGTGAAGCACCTCGGCGTCACGGTGGGCAGCGTGCACCCGACCTTCTTCCGCACGCCGCTGCTTGACGAGGCGATCGCCGACCCGGCCGGCCGGATGATCTGGCGGGGCAATCGCGGCGGCCTGTTCGCCACCGTCCCCATCGAGCGCGTCGTGCGCGACATCGTGCGCGCCATCGGGCAGCGCCGCGCGCAAGTGGTGATTCCGTCCCGCATGGCGCCGGTGGCCTGGCTGCCCGGCGTGTTCCGTCGCCTCTTCGGCCTTCTGGCCTTTCCGCCCGATGTGGTGCGCCGATCCATCGAACTGTCGTCGCCCGCCGGCTGGAACGATCGCGCGGCGGTCGCGCGCCAGACACCGCCGCTGCCACCGTCCGAAGGAAGCCAACAATGACATTCCCGCTGCACGACAAGGTCATCCTCATCACCGGTGCCGGCGGTGGCATCGGCGCCGCCTGCGCACGCGCCTTCCATGCCGCCGGCGCCCGGCTGGTGCTCACCGACGCCACGCTCGCCCCGGCCGCGGCGCTCGCCGCGCAACTGGGCAACGAGCGCACGCTGGCGCTGGCGCTGGATGTCACCGACCGCGCGGCGGCGGATGTCGTCGTCGCCGAGGCGGTGCGCCGCTTCGGCGGCATCGACATGGTGTTCGCCAATGCCGGCATCGCCGCCGACCCGCCGACGACCATCGCGAAAATGGACGAGCGCCTGTTCGAAAGGGTGATCGAGGTCGATCTGCTCGGCGTGTGGCGCACGGTGCGCGCCTGCCTGCCGCAGATCATCGAGCGGCGCGGCCATGTGCTCATCACGGCGTCAATCTATGCCTACCTCAACGGCGTGGTGAACGCGCCGTATGCGATGTCCAAGGCCGGCGTCGAGAGCTTCGGCCGCGCCTTGCGCACCGAACTGGCCGGCACCGGCGCCACCGCCGGTGTGCTCTATCCGGGCTGGGTGGATACCGCCATCGCGCGCGTGGCCTTCGGCGGCAACGCGACGGCCACCGAGCTCGTCGCCGAGATTTGCCCGTGGCCCTACAAGCGGCAGATCCAGCCCGCGCAGGTGGCCAAGGCCGTGGTACGCGGCGTCGTGGCGCGTGCGCCGCGCATCATCGTGCCGCGGCGCTGGGTGCCGTTGTCGTTGCTGCGCGGCGTGCTCAACGCGCTGACCGACTGGACGTTCGACCGGCACGCCAGGCTCCATGCGCTGGTGAGAAAGCTCGAGGGCTGAACGCCCGCTACGGTGGCGCCCCCGTGGCGTCAACGCGCAAGGTCCGATCCCCATCGCCGATCCGTCCGCTGCGCAGGTTCGGCGGCAAGTGCCCGCTGTCGCCCACGGACAGCACCCGCAGGCTGCCGTCGCGCTCGACGCGGATTTCGGTCAGGCTGGCGTGGCTGATCGACAGGCCAAGCCAGGAAGCGGGGTCGACCGCCAGCGCCTTGGCGACGAGCCAGCGCGTGACGTTGCCATGGCAGACCACCAGTTCGTGCCGTTCGCCCTGCGGCAACGGCGCAAACAGGCGGGCCGCGAGGCGATCGAGCTGCGCGCTGCAGGCAGCCAGGTCGTCCGGCTTCTCGCGCGCCATGATGTCCTTGCGGCGCGTGGGCGGCGTGCATTCGGCAAGATCCGGCTCGATGCGCACACGCGCGCCGTCGATGTCGGCGGCGATCACGGCTGCGGTTTCACGCGCCCGCGTCAGCGGGCTGGCGACGATGTCGTCGAAACGCGCGGGCCATGCCCGCAGCCGCGCCGCCAGCAGCCTGGCCTGGGCGATGCCGATGGGCACCAGCGCCTTGCCCTCGGCGTCGTCGCGCGCATCGGTCGTATCGTAGGCGCCATGACGCACGAGATACAGCGTGCGCACGCCGCCGCTCGATGCAGCGTCGGCCGCGGCAGCCTGCGGCAGCCACAGGCCCAGCACAACGCCCGCGGCCATCGCCAGCGACGCCGCCACGGTTCGAGCGGCGCGCCCGCGCGTTGGGCGCCGTGTCACCACCACTGTAGTTTGCTCAATCGTCAAGAAACTCGGCGACGAGGCGATGAAACGCCTCCGGCTGCTCGAGACAGGCCAGATGCGAGGCGCCGGCGATGACGCGCAACTCGGCGCCGGGGATGGCGCCGGCGATCGCCTCGCTCATCGCCGGCGGCGTGCCGGGGTCGTCGCTGCCGGCGATCACGCGGGTTCTGGCGCGCACCGCCGGTAGCCGCGCGGTGATGTCGAGGGCGCGAATGGCGGCGGCACAGCCGGTAAATCCGGCCACCGGCGTGGCGGCGATCTGTGCGCCGACGCGGGCCATGACATCGGGCCGGGCGGCGCGGAAGGGCTCGGTGAACCAGCGCGCCAGCGTCCCCTCGACCAGCGCGGCGCAGCCGCCCGCGCGCGCCAGCCGGATGCGCTCGTCCCACAGCGGGCCAGCCTCGGGCGGAATGCGGCTGCTCGAGTTGGCAATCACCAGCCGTTCGACGCGGTCCGGCGCGGTGAGCGCGAGATGCTGGCCGATCATGCCGCCCATCGAGACGCCGACCCAATGGCTGCGCGCAATGCCGAGGGCATCGAACAGGCCAAGCACGTCGGCCACCAGATCGTCGAAGCCGTAGTTGCCGGCCGGCGCGCTGCTCTCGCCATGGCCGCGCACGTCGTAGCGCAACACGGTGTAATGGCCCGCCAGTGCGCCGGCGAGGTCGCGCCACATCGCAAGGTGGCAGGTCAGCGAATGCGACAGCGTGACCACCGGCCCGCTGCCTTCGAGCACGTAGTGGATGTCGATGCCGTTGGTGCGGACGACCGGCATGACTTCACCCGGCAAATTGACCCACGAACGCCAGCGTCCATTTGGCGACGATGACGAACTGCACGATGAAGAAGAAGAACCGCAGCTGCACGGCCAGCACGCTACCCGATGCCAGATGCGTCATTCCCTGCGCGATGCGGGCGCCGAGCAGCCACAGCGCCAGGCCGTCGGTGATCGCCGTGTGCTGCGTCGCCAGGGCGAGGAGCAACGCGCCGCCGACGAACGGAAAACTCTCGTAGGCATTGGCGTGCACGCGCGTCAGGCGCTGGCCGAAACCGGGCATGTCGGAGCCGTCGGGACGGAAGCTGTTGGCCGGCTTGCCGCCGAGCGTGGCCAGCACGCGCAACGACGCCAGCATCAGCAGCAGCAGCAGGAAGTAGCCGATGTAAGCGGCGAGCGCGAGCGCGGTGGCTTGCATGAATTCTCCTCTTGTTTATCTGTCATGGCGCCCTTGAAGGGCGCACATGGAATCCTACGCCGGTTCGAGCCTGGCGAGCGAGAGCGCCAGCCACTTCATGCCGGCGGCGCCGAAATTCACCTGCACGCGGACATCGCCGCCCCCGCCTTCGGCGTTGACGATGACGCCGAGGCCGAACTTCGGATGCGTGACGCTCTGGCCGATGGAGAATCCGCCGGCCTCGGCACGGGCGGGACTGCGGCGCGGCGCCGCGCCGGAATACAGTCGCGGCGGCACGGCGCTGTTGCCGAACGCGGCGCCGGCGCCGCCACGCGGCGAGAGCCACTTGAGCAGATCGGCGGGGATTTCGTCGATGAAGCGCGAGACGACGTTGTAGCGCGTCTGGCCGTGCAACATGCGCGTCTGCGCAAAGCACAGGTAGAGGCGCTTACGTGCGCGCGTCACCGCGACGTACATCAACCGCCGTTCTTCTTCGAGCCCGGCCGGCTCGGCGATGCTGTTCTCATGCGGAAACAGGCCCTCTTCGAGGCCGCAGATGAACACGGCATCGAATTCGAGTCCCTTGGCCGAATGCACCGTCATCAGTTGCAGCGCGTCCTCGCCGTCGCCGGCCTGATGTTCGCCGGCCTCGAGCGCGGCGTGGGACAGGAACGCCGCCAGATCCGCGGCCAGCTCGCCATCGTCGCCCGCGGCGCCTTCCTCGGCGACGAACGCGGCGGCGGCGTTGACCAGTTCGTCGAGGTTGTCCACGCGCTCCTGGCCGTCCTTTTCGTTCTGGTAGTGCGCACGCAGGCCGCTGGTCTCGACGACATGCTCGACCAGCTCGGGCAGCGGCAGCTGCGCTGCGCCGTGCAGGCCGGCGACGAGATCGGCAAACGCCGCCAGCCGCGCGCCGCCGGCACCGGCCACGCGCGGAATCGCCGCATGCAGACTGCATCCGCCGGCGCGCGCGGCGTCGGTGAGCTGCTCGACGCTGCGCGCGCCGATGCCGCGGGCGGGGAAGTTCACCACGCGGGCGAACGCGGTGTCGTCGCCGGGGTTGGCGATCAGCCGCAGGTAGGCCAGCGCATGCTTGATCTCGGCGCGCTCGAAGAAGCGCAAGCCACCATAGACGCGGTACGGAATGCCGGCCGAGAACAGCGCGTGTTCCAGCGCGCGCGATTGCGCATTGCTGCGGTAGAGCAGCGCGATGCCGCTGCGCAGGTGGCCGTCGCGCACCAGCGCCTTCACTTCCTCGACGATGAACCGCGCCTCGTCGCCGTCGCTGTAGCTTTCATGGACGCGGATCGGCTCGCCGGCGCCGGCTTCGGTCCACAGGTTCTTGCCCAGCCGGCTGGGGTTGTTGCGGATGATGGCGTTGGCGGCGTCGAGGATGTTGCCGTGCGAGCGGTAGTTCTGCTCCAGGCGCACGACGGTGTCGACCTTGAACTCGCGCTCGAAGTCGCGCATGTTGCCGATGTCGGCGCCGCGGAAGGCGTAGATGCTCTGATCGTCGTCGCCGACGCAGAACAAACAGGCGCCACAATGCCCACCGCCCATCCCCCGCCCTGCGGGCGGGGATGACCACGGTTCGCCGCTGCGCGGCGCCGTGTTGGCGGCTGCACCGCCTTGGGACGGCCCGGCGGCGGCGCTCGCCCCACTCCCCGCCAGCAATTTCAGCCAAAGATATTGCAGCTTGTTGGTGTCC
>JBGARB010000036.1:0-39094 GCA_044230495.1 Rhodocyclaceae bacterium | reverse complement strand
AGTCAAGGAACTGAATTTCGGCATCATCGCCACGGAGAAGGCCGGCGCGCTGCGCCAGATGTGGGAGCCGTTCCTGGAGGACATGAGCAAGGCCGTCGGCGTCAAGGTCAACGGTTTCTACGCCACCGACTACGCCGGGATCATCGAGGCGCAGCGCTTCAACAAGGTGCAGATCGCGTGGTACGGCAACAAGTCGGCGATCGATGCAGTCGATCGCGCCAACGGCGAGGTGTTCGTCCAGTTCGTCGACCTCGACGGCACGCCGGGCTACTACTCCTACCTCATCACCCACAAGGACAGCGGCATCCACTCGCTGGACCAGGTGCTGAAGAACGGCAAGGACATGACCTTCGGCATCGGCGACCCGAACTCGACCTCGGGCACGCTGGTCCCGAGCTACTACGTCTTCACGCTCAACGGACTGGACCCGAAGACGCATTTCAAGGTCGTCCGCTCGTCGAATCACGAGGGCAACTTCCTCGCCGTGCTCAACCGCCAGGTGGACGTGGCGACGAGCAACAGCGAGCAGACGCAGAAGGTGAAGGAGAAGACGCCGGAGAAGATGGAACAGATCCGCATCCTCTGGACTTCGCCGCTGATCCCGCGCGATCCGCTCGTCTATCGCAAGGACCTGCCGTCCGATCTCAAGAAGAAGATCCAGGACTTCGCCGTGGCCTACGGCAAGGACGACCGCGAGAAGGAAATCCTCAAGAACCTCTATCGGCTGAAGGGTTTCAAGGCGTCGACCGACGCGCAACTGATCCCCATCCGCCAACTCGAACTGTTCAAGGACCGCAAGAAGTACGAGAGCGACACCAACATGGCCGAGGCGGACAAGAAGACGAAGCTGGCCGAAATCGACGCCAAGCTGGCGGAACTGGCGAAGTCCGCCAAGTAATCCGGTCGGGGCAGGCTGGCTGCGCCAGTCTGCCCGCCGAAGGAATCCGGTGACACATCGATGAGCAGATCGCGATGAGCAACACGCCCAGCATTCGCGAGGTTCCCTTGCGGCCGCCGGCACACAACGTCTCGACCACGGTTGCATGGGGCGCGTTCTTCGTGTTGCTGATCTGGTCATGGGAGGGCGCCGACATGCGCCCGCTCGACCTGATGCGCGACTCGGGAAACATGGGCACCTTTCTTTCCGAGTTCTTCCCGCCCAATTTTCATGACTGGCGGGTCTACCTCGAAGAGATGGTGATCACCATCCACATCGCCGTCTGGGGCACCGCGCTGGCGATCATCTGCGCCATTCCGTGCGGCCTGATGTCGTCCGAGAACCTTGTGCCGGCCTGGCTGTACCAGCCGATGCGACGCGTCATGGACGCCTGCCGCGCCATCAACGAGATGGTCTTCGCGATGTTGTTCATCGTCGCCGTCGGACTGGGCCCCTTTGCCGGCGTGATGGCGCTGTGGGTGCATACCACCGGCGTCTTGGCCAAGCTCTTCGCCGAGGCGGTGGAGGCCATCGACCCGCGCCCCGTCGAAGGCGTGCGCGCTACCGGCGCCAACGCGCTCGAGGAAATCCTCTACGGCGTCATCCCGCAAGTGCTGCCGCTGTGGATCTCGTATTCGTTGTACCGCTTCGAATCGAACGTGCGCTCGGCCTCGGTGCTCGGCATCGTCGGCGCCGGCGGCATCGGCGTCATCTTGCACGAAGTGATCCGCGGCTTCGACTATGCGGAAACCTGCGCCGTGCTCATCATCATCATCATCTCCGTGACGCTGATCGACCTCGTGTCGGCGCGCATCCGCCAGTGGGCGATCTGAAGACCTATCCATGAAGAACATCCAGTTGAACGGCGTCGATTACCGTTGGCCGGCGCAGCCGGTCGTCGTGGTCTGCATCGACGGCGGCGACCCGGCGTACATCGAACACGGGCTCGCCGCCGGCATCATCCCGAACATCGCACGCTTCATGCGCGAGGGCTTTTCGGCCATTGCCGACGGCACCGTGCCGAGCTTCACGTGCCCGAACAACATGTCGCTGATCACCGGCGCGCCACCATCGGTGCACGGCATCTCGGGCAACTACTACCTCGACGCGGCAACGCGCGAAGCGGTGGTGATGACCGGGCCCGAACTGCTGCGCAGCCGTACCATCCTTGCCGAGTTCGCCGACGCCGGTGCGCTGGTGGCGTCGGTCACGGCCAAGGACAAGCTGCGCCGCCAACTGGGCAAGGACCTCGACCTGACGCGCGGCAATGTCAGCATCTCGGCGGAGTTTGCCGATCGGTGCACGCGTCTCGAGAATGGACTTGACCATGTGCTCGAGTTCGTCGGTATGCCGCAACCGGACATGTACTCGATGGAACTGTCGCTGTTCGTGCTGCACGCCGGCATCGCGCTGCTGGAGCGGCGGCGTCCCGACCTGATGTTCCTGTCGCTGACCGACTACATCCAGCACAAACACGCGCCGGGCGATCCGGTGGCCGACACCTTCTACCGCCGCATCGATGACGCCTTCGGCCGTCTCGCGGCGCTGGGCGCCGTCGTGGCATTGACGGCGGATCACGGCATGAACGACAAGTCTCGCGCGGACGGCAGTCCGAATGTCATCTTCCTGCAGGACATCCTCGATGCGGAATTCGGTGCCGGCGACACGCGCGTGATCTGCCCGATTACCGATGCCTTCGTCCGCCACCACGGCGCCCTGGGTGGTTTCGTGCGTGTCTGGTGCCTCGGCGGGCGGGCCACACCCGAGGCGATCATCGCGCGCGTGCGCGATCTGCCAGGCGTTGCCATGGCCATCGATAAGGCCGAGGCGTGCCGGCGCTTTGAGCTGCCGGCCGATCGCGAAGGCGATGTCGTGGTCATCGGCAACGCGAACACGGTGATCGGTGCGGGGCAAGCCGAACATGACCTGTCCAACCTCGCGGATGCGCGCCTGCGCAGCCATGGGGCGGTGACCGAGGCGCGCGTGCCGTTCATCCTCAGCCATCCGCTCGGTGCCGACTACGTGGCGCGGGCGATGACGGGGCCGCTGAAAAGCCACCACATCTTCGATTACGCCATCAATGGCACGCTCACGGCTGGAGCTGCCGCATGAGCTTGCCGGCGACGGGCCGACTCGCGGTCTACGCTGCGCCCAATGCGCCGTTCGAATTGCGCGATCTGCCGCTGCGGGCACCGCGTGCGGGCGAGGTGCTGGTGCGCATCCGCATGTCCACCATCTGCCGCTCCGACATTCATTCCTGGCAGGGGCATCGGCCGAATCCGTGCCCCGGCGTGCTGGGGCACGAGATCATCGGCGACATCGCGGCGCTGGGGCAGGGCGTCGATCGCGACATGCGTGGCGAGCCGCTGGCCGTGGGCAATCGCATCACCTGGAGCGAATATTTCATCCCCGGCGCTGACTACTTCGGCGACGTGCTGGATCTGCCGCAGAAGACGCGCGGCGTCGAGAAGTACGGCCACATGGCGGTCGACGTCGAGCCGCATCACCACGGCGGCTTCGGCGAATACTGCTACGTGCTGCCCGGTTCGTGGATTCTGCGCCTGCCCGAATCGCTCAGCGACGAGGAGGCGACGCCGATCAACTGCGGCGTGGCGACGATGGTCGCGGCCACCGAGGCGGCAAACCTGCGCATCGGCGATACGGTGCTGGTGCAGGGGTTGGGTCTGCTCGGCCTGTATGGTGCGGCGATCGCCAAGGCCCGCGGCGCGCGGCTGGTCATCGGGCTCGACGCCGTGCCCGCGCGGCGCGCGCGCGCCGTTGATTTCGGCGTCGACCTGGCGCTCGATGCCGGTGCCGACGCCGCCGGCATGCTCGATCTGATCCGTGCGCATTGCGCGGTGGACGGCGTCGATGCCGTCATCGAGGTGTGCGGCGTTGCCGACGTGATCCCCTTCGGCATCGAGGCCCTGCGCACCGGCGGACACTACGTGCTGGCTGGCGTCGTCAATCCGGGCGCCCACGTGACGGTGGATGCCAATCGCATTCTGCGCAAGTGTCTGACCCTGCGCGGCGTGCACAATTACCACCCGCGCAATCTGGTTGAGGCGCTCGAATTCGTCGCCGCCAACCGCACGCGCTTTCCCTTCCACGATCTGGTAGACGGCAAATACCCGCTCGAACGCGTCGGCGACGCCATGGCGGATGCCGCGGCGCGGCGCGTGCTGCGCGCCGCGATCATTCCATGAGCCACGAGCGGAGCGAATCCATGCACCAACCCGTCCTGCTGACCCCGGGGCCGATGACGACTTCGGCAGCCACCGAGGCGGCGATGCTGCGCGACTGGGGGTCATGGGACATCGCCTTCAACGCCCTGACGGCGTCGGTGTGCCAGGACATCGTCGAGATCGCCGGCGGCACGGGCACCCACGTCTGTGTGCCCCTGCAGGGCAGCGGCACGTTCGCGGTGGAAGCGGCACTGGGCACGCTGGTGCCGCGCCACGGCAAGGTGCTGGTGCCGGACAATGGCGCGTACTGCCAGCGCATCGAACGCATCCTGCGCTATCTGGGCCGCGAAACCGTGGTGTTGCCGCACCGCGAGGACCAACCGGCCGACCCGGCGCGCATCGCCGCCGTGCTGGCCGCCGATCCGCAGATCACGCACGTGGCGCAAGTGCATTGCGAGACGGGCACCGGCATCCTCAATCCGCTCGACGAGATCGGCACGATCGTGCGCCGTGCCGGACGGCGGATGATCGTCGATGCGATGAGCACCTTTGGTGCCTTGCCGCTCGACGTGCGGATGCTACCCGTCGATGCGGTGGTCGCCGCGTCGGGCAAGTGCCTCGAAGGCGTGCCGGGCATGGGCTTCATCGTCGCCGACCGCGAAACGCTCGCGGCGGCGGCCGGCAACAGCCATTCGCTGGCGATGGATCTGCATGATCAGTGGATCTACATGCAGAAGACCGGCCAGTGGCGATTCACCCCGCCGACACACGTTGTGGCGGCGCTGCGCGCGGCGCTCGACCAGCATCGCGAGGCCGGCGGCAGGGCGGAGCGGTTGCGCCGTTATGCCGAGAACTGCGCGGTGCTGGTGGGTGGTTTGCGTGCGCTTGGCCTGCGTACCTTCCTCGACGACGGCGTGCAGGCGCCGATCATCGTGACTTTCCATGCGCCGCGAGATCCGGCGTGGGACTTCCGCGAGTTCTATCGTCGCGTGCGCGAGCGCGGCTTCATCCTCTATCCGGGCAAGCTGACCCAGGTCGAGACCTTTCGTGTCGGCTGCATCGGCGCGATCGACGCCAATACCATGCGCGATGCCGTCGGCGCCATTGCGGACAGCCTGGCCGACATGGGCGTGCGCGACTTCGCGCCGCTTGTGGCGGAAGGCGTCGCCTGAGCCGCACGCCGCGGATCGTCGTCGTCGGCGCCGGCATTCTTGGCTGTGCGCTGGCGTGGCGCCTGGCGTCGCGCGGCATCGCTGCTGGCGACGAAATACTCGTCGTGGATCGCCGCCCCGTGGCGTCGCAGGCCACCAGCCTTGCAGCGGCGCTGCTGTCATGTGCGCGACCGGCAGCCAAGGCACACTGGATCGGCCTGGTGCAGGGGACGCTCGCCGCCATTGCCGAGTTGGCTGCGGCAGGGATCGACGTGCCACTACATCGTGTGGGCGCCTTGCACGTGGCCTGCGGCGATGCGGGGCGGGCCGCGCTGGCAGATACGGCGACCGCATCTGCATCGCTGGGCGTGCGCTCCGACGCGGTGGTGCCCAAGGACTTTTCGTTGCGCTTGCCGTGGCTCGACCTGTCACGGTTCGACGCCGCGCAGTGGTATCCCGACGAGGCGTTCACCGATCCGTATCTGCTTGCCAGTGCCTATGCGACGGCAGCGCGCCGCTTGGGCGTGCGCTTCGAAATTGGCGCCGACGTCCGCCTGATCCGGCAGGGCGATGGCGCAAATGCCTTGATCGGCGACAGGGTGCTGGCTCCCGAAACCATCTGGATCACTTGCGGCGCGTGGAGCGGCGCGCTGCTGGCGCCATTGGGTATCGGGCTGGCGCAGGGCGCCGTGCGCTCGCAATACTGGATCAGCGGGGGCGCGACGCGAATGCCGGCGGACATGCCGATGCTGTTGGCACCGGATTTACGGCTCTATGCGCGCCCGGAACTCGGGTCGGTACTTTTCGGCTTGCGCGAAACTGGCGGCAAGGCGTGTCGGAGCGCAGCGTTTCCGGATGATCTGGACGGATTCCAGTTCGACGCTGCCGACGGCGAAGGGTACCGCTCGCTCGAAGCGAACGCGGCGTCGCTGGCGACGCACGCGCCGGGCCTGACGAATATGGGCTTGCGCCACTACGTCAGCGGTCCGTCGTGTTACACGCCGGACGGTGACTTTCTGGTCGGGCGACTGGGCGGTGCCGCCAACGTGTGCGTGCTCGCCGGGTGCAACGGCGCGGGAATCGCGGCGTCGGCCGGGCTGGCCGATCTGGCGGCTGGTGGCGAAGCTTCGCCGGATGCCGGTTTGCCGGCACGACTGGCACCCGACCGCTTCGGCAAGGTGGATGCCGAGGGCGACAACTTCCTTGCGCGCTGCATCGCGGCGCGCGCGGGCAAGTGCAGCGCTTGAACATGCACCGGGCGGACGTCCTGGCGGCCACTGCCGCCGCAGGCGCCGTCCCACCACCACTGTAGTTTGGGGCCGGGCGGCGACCGGCGGCTTCCGGCTATAATGCGCGCCCCACGCAGTTTTGCTCGGTCAAGCCATGTCCCTGCGTCAAAAGATCATCGCCGGCAACTGGAAGATGAACGGTTCGCTGGCCGCCAATGCGCCGCTGCTGACGGCCGTCGCCGCGGCGCCGGCCGCCGCCGGCGTCCAGGTCGTCGTCTGCACGCCCTTCCCGTATCTGGCACAGGCGCAGGCGACGCTGTCCGGATCGGCGGTGGCCTGGGGGGCGCAAGACGTGTCGGCACATGCCAAGGGCGCCTACACCGGCGAGACGAGCGCGGCGATGCTGGCCGATCTGGGCTGCCGCTTCGTCATTGTCGGCCATTCCGAGCGCCGTACCTACCACGGTGAAACCGATGCGCTGGTGGCGGCGAAGTTCCTTGCCGCGCAGGCCGGCGGTCTGGTACCGATCCTTTGCGTCGGCGAAACGCTCGACGAACGCGAACGCGGCGTGACATCCGAAGTCGTGCTGCGCCAGCTCGACGCCGTGGTGGCCGCTGCGGGCATTGCGGCGTTTGCCCGTGCGGTCGTCGCTTATGAGCCGGTCTGGGCGATCGGCACCGGCCGGACGGCGACGCCGGAGCAGGCGCAGGAAGTCCATGCATTGATCCGTGGGCGGCTGGTGGCGGCAGATGCGGCGATCGGCGCCACCGTACCGGTTCTTTACGGCGGCAGCATGAAGGCGGAAAACGCCGCACAACTGCTTGCCCAATCCGACATCGACGGCGGCCTGATCGGCGGCGCGTCGCTGGTTGCCAGCGATTTTCTGGCCATTGCCGCCGCCGCTGGCGCGGCTTCGTGAGGTTTTCATGCAATTCGCTTACTCATTGATTCTTTCGCTCCACGTCGTCGTCGGCCTGGGCATCATCGGGCTCGTGCTGATGCAGCACGGCAAGGGTGCCGACATGGGCGCGGCCTTCGGCAGCGGCGCATCGGGCAGCCTGTTCGGTGCCACGGGTTCGGCCAACTTCCTGTCGCGGGCGACCGGCATCCTTGCTGCCGTGTTCTTCATGACCAGCCTCGGCTTGTCGTACATCGCGACATCGGCGCCCAAGCAGTCGGGCAGCGTGATGGACAACGTCAAGATCGAGACGCCGGCGCCGGCGTCGGCGCCCACGTCTGCGCCTGCTGGCGAAGTGCCAGCCGGCTCTCGCGCGAAGGACATTCCGCAGTAGGTTCGACGCGTTTTTTTGCGCCGCACTACTTGGCGAATCGGCGCGCCTGTATATAATCTTCGTGCATCAGCGATGGCGTCAGAGCCGACGTGGTGGAATTGGTAGACACGCTATCTTGAGGGGGTAGTGGCGAAAGTCGTGTGAGTTCGAGTCTCACCGTCGGCACCAGATTGCTGTTGGAAGGGAGCACCCCGATGGCGGGGTGGATTCAGCCCGGATCCGCATGTTGCGATGCAAGGAAGATGAGGTGGCGTTTTTGCAGTCAGTTCGATGGGCTGCGACGCCGCAAGTGATGGAAAATTCGTGGCGATGCCACCCGTGATGCTGGAAAACTACTTTCCCGTACTGTTGTTCCTGCTCGTCGGGCTGGGCTTCGGCATCGCACCCATCGTGCTGGGCCGCATCGTCGCTCCGCACAAACCCGATCCCGAGAAGTTGTCACCCTACGAATGCGGCTTCGAGCCCTTCGAGGACGCGCGTGTCAAGTTCGACGTGCGCTACTACCTCATCGCGATCCTGTTCATCATCTTCGACCTCGAAATCGCCTTCCTGTTTCCCTGGGCGTCGATCTTCGGCGAGATCGTCGATACCGCGGAGGTCAAACTCTTCGGGTTCATCGAGATGTTCGTCTTTCTCGGCATCCTCATCCTCGGCTACGTGTATGCGTGGGCCAAGGGTGCCCTGGACTGGGAATAGGAGCGGCCATGGGCATCGAAGGGCTGATGAAGGAAGGTTTCGTCACCATGTCGCTCGACACGGTGATCAACTGGACGCGCACCGGCTCGATGTGGCCGATGACCTTCGGTCTCGCCTGTTGCGCCGTCGAGATGATCCATACCGGAGTGTCGCGCTACGATCTCGACCGTTTCGGCATCGTCTTCCGGCCCAGTCCGCGGCAGTCGGATGTCATGATCGTGGCAGGCACGCTGATCAACAAGATGGCGCCGGCGCTGCGCAAGGTTTATGACCAGATGCCCGAGCCGCGCTGGGTGGTGTCGATGGGTTCCTGCGCGAATGGCGGCGGCTACTACCATTACTCGTATTCGGTGGTGCGCGGCTGCGACCGCATCGTGCCGGTGGATGTTTACGTGCCGGGCTGCCCGCCGACCGCCGAGGCCTTGCTGTACGGGCTGATCCAGTTGCAGAACAAGATCAAGCGCACCTGCACGATCGCCCGTTGATGCCATGAGCGCCAAACTCGAACAGCTTGCCCAGCAGCTTGCCGCGACCTTTGGCGAACGCATTGCCGCTCCGGTGCGGGAGCGCGGCGAGTTGTCGATCGACGTGCCGGTCGCGGAGTATCTGGGCGTGATGGCGCAGCTGCGCGACGACCCGCAATTTTCCTTTGCGCAACTCACCGACCTTTCGGGCATCGATTTTTCGGGGTGGCAGGGTTGGCAGGGGCGCCGATTCGCGACAGTGAGCCTGTTGCTCTCGCTGGCGCACAATCGCCGTTTGCGCGTGCGCGTCTTCGCCGATGACGACGAATTTCCCGTGGTGCCGTCGGTGACAGGGTTGTGGAACGGCGCCAACTGGTATGAGCGGGAGGCGTTCGACTTCTACGGCATCCATTTCGACGGTCACGAGGATCTGCGGCGCATCCTCACCGATTACGGATTTGTCGGCCACCCGTTCCGCAAGGATTTTCCGGTTTCCGGTTATGTCGAAATGCGGTACGACCCGGAACAGGCGCGCGTGATCTACCAGCCGGTCACCATCGAGCCGCGTGAAGTGACGCCGCGCATCGTGCGGGAAGAAACGTACGGGAAGGCCGGTCGTGCCTGAAATCAAGAACTACTCGATCAACTTCGGCCCGCAGCATCCGTCGGCGCACGGCGTGTTGCGGCTGATCCTCGAACTCGACGGCGAAGTCGTGGTGCGTGCCGATCCGCATATCGGGCTGCTCCATCGCGGCACGGAAAAGCTTGCCGAGACGCGCACCTGGCTGCAGTCGGTGCCCTACATGGATCGCCTCGACTATTGGGCGCCGATGCCCAACGAGCACGCCTACTGCATCGCCATCGAGCGCTTGCTCGGCATCGAGGTGCCGGTCCGCGCGCAGTACATCCGCGTGCTCATGGATGAGGTGACGCGCATCCTCAGTCACCTGTGCTTCGTCGGTGCGCATGCACTCGACATCGGCGCGATGACGATGGTGCTGTATGCGTTCCGCGAGCGGGAAGACCTGTTCGACGTGTATGAGGCCGTGTCCGGCGCCCGCGTGCATGCGGCGTACTACCGTCCGGGTGGCGTCTACCGCGACCTGCCGGAGCGCATGCCCCAGTACGCCGCGAACAAGTTCAAGAACGAGGCCGACCTCAAGGTGCTGAATGCCGCACGGCAGGGCTCGCTGCTCGATTTCCTCGAGGACTTCACCGAGCGTTTCCCCCGCTATTGCGATGATTACGAAACACTGCTGACCGACAACCGCGTCTGGAAGCAGCGTACCGTCGGCATCGGCGTGCTGTCGCCCGAACGTGCGATCGCATTGGGGTGCACCGGCGCGATGTTGCGCGGGTCAGGCGTCGAGTGGGACCTGCGCAAGAAGCAGCCCTACGCGGTGTACGACCAGATCGATTTCGACGTGCCGGTCGGTGTCACCGGCGACTGCTACGATCGTTACCTCGTGCGCATGGAAGAGATGCGCCAGTCGAACCGGATCATCCGCCAGTGCATCGACTGGCTGCGCAGGAATCCTGGCCCGGTCATTTCCGCCGACCACAAGGTGACGCCGCCCAAGCGCGAGCACGTCAAGGCGAACATGGAGGAGTTGATCCACCATTTCAAGCTCTTTACCGAGGGCATGCACGTGCCGGCCGGTCAGGTCTATGCCGCCGTGGAACACCCGAAGGGCGAGTTCGGCGTCTGGGCGGTATCGGATGGGGCGAACAAGCCGTATCGACTGAAATTGCGTTCACCGTGCTTCCCGCATCTGGCGGCACTGAGCGAAATGGTCGCCGGTCACATGATCGCCGACGTGACGGCGATCATCGGCACGATCGACCTCGTGCTGGGCGATACGGACCGCTGAGGACAGGGCATGTTGAGCCAGCAAGCATTGCAGCGTATCGAACGCGAGGTTGCCAAGTACCCCGCCGAGCAGAAGCAGTCCGCGGTGATGGCGGCATTGGCGATCGCGCAGGACGAGAAGGGTTGGCTCGACAAGGACACGATCGCCTTTGTCGCCCGGCAACTGGGCATGGCGCCGATGGCGGCGTTCGAGGTGGCCAGCTTCTACAACATGTACGACCTGGCGCCCGTCGGCCGCTTCAAGCTTACGGTCTGCACCAACCTGCCATGTGCGCTGTCGGGTGGTGTCCACGCCGCGGATTACCTCAAGGAAAAGCTCGGCATCGATTTCAACGAAACCACGCCCGACGGATTGTTCACGCTGAAGGAAGGTGAATGCATGGGCGCCTGTGGCGATGCGCCCGTGATGCTGGTGAGCAACAAGCGCATGTGCGGCAACATGCACCCCGAAGACATCGACAGGCTGCTCGCGGAATGTGCGAGCGCGGCGAAGGGGGCTTGAGCATGGCCTTGATCGGTGCCATCAACCCGTTGCTGACGACCGGATGGTCGAAGGGCGACGCCGGCTGGCAGCTGAAGGACTATGAAGCCCGTGGCGGATACGCGCAGTTGCGCCGCGTCTTCGGCGACAAGATGTCGCAGGACGACCTCATCGGCGAAATCAAGAAATCCGTGCTGCGTGGTCGCGGTGGCGCCGGATTCCCGACGGGACTGAAGTGGAGCTTCATGCCGCGGGCCTTTCCTGGCGACAAGTACGTCGTGTGCAATTCCGACGAAGGCGAGCCGGGTACGTTCAAGGACCGCGACATCCTGCGCTTCGACCCGCATGCGGTCATCGAGGGCATGATCATCGCCGGTTACGCGATGGGTGCCGCCCGCGGATACAACTACATCCACGGCGAGATCTTCGAAGTGTATGAGCGTTTCGAGCAGGCACTCGACGAGGCGCGGGCAGCGGGCTTGCTTGGGCGCGACATCCTCGGCAGCGGCTTCAACTTCGACCTCTTTGCCCACCACGGATATGGCGCCTACATCTGCGGCGAGGAAACGGGTCTGCTCGAATCCATCGAAGGCAAGAAGGGCCAGCCGCGGTTCAAGCCGCCCTTTCCGGCGAGCTACGGCCTGTATGGCAAGCCGACGACCATCAACAACACCGAGACGTTCGCGGCCATTCCGTTCATTCTCGGCATGGGTGGCGAGGCCTACCTGAATCTCGGCAAGCCGAACAACGGCGGCACCAAGCTGTTTTCCATTTCGGGGCATGTCAATCGGCCCGGCAACTACGAGGTGCCGCTGGGCACGCCGTTCGCCACCCTGCTCGAAATGGCGGGCGGCATGCGTGGCGGCCGCAAGTTGAAGGCCGTCATTCCCGGCGGCTCTTCAGCGCCAGTGCTGCCGGCCGACGTGATGATGGATTGCACGATGGATTACGACGGCATCAGCAAGGCCGGCTCGATGCTCGGCTCCGGCGCGATCATCGTGATGGACGAAACGGTCTGCATGGTCAAGGCACTCGAGCGGCTGTCGTATTTCTACTTCGAAGAATCCTGCGGCCAATGCACGCCATGCCGCGAGGGTACCGGCTGGCTCTATCGCGTCGTCCATCGCATCGAGCACGGCGAGGGTCGGGCGGAAGACCTCGACCAGTTGAACCGGGTCACGGACAACATCATGGGCCGCACGATCTGCGCGCTGGGCGATGCCGCATCGCTGCCGGTGCGCAGCTTCGTCAAGCACTTCAAGTCGGAATTCGAGTACCACATCGAAAACAGGAAATGCCTTGTCGATCCGGCAGTGCAGCGCGCCGGCAGCGGGTTCTTCCGGGCAGGGGCCGCGTAATGCTCGACATCGAAATCGACGGCAAGGCGCTGCAGGTCGAAGAGGGCAGCACCGTCATCGAGGCGGCGCACAAGGCCGGGACCTACATCCCGCACTTCTGCTATCACAAGAAGCTCTCGATCGCCGCCAATTGCCGCATGTGTCTGGTGCAGGTCGAGAAGGCGCCGAAGCCGATGCCAGCCTGCGCAACGTCGGTCACCAACGGCATGAAAGTCTTCACGCACTCCGACATGGCCATCAAGGCACAGAAGGGCGTGATGGACTTCCTTCTGATCAACCACCCGCTCGATTGCCCGATCTGCGATCAGGGCGGCGAATGCCAGTTACAGGATCTGGCAGTCGGCTACGGCTCCTCGTCGTCACGTTATGCCGAAGAGAAGCGTGTCGTGCCGAACAAGGATCTCGGCGCGCTCGTTTCGACGGACATGACCCGCTGCATCAACTGCACGCGATGCGTGCGCTTCACGCAGGAGATCGCCGGCTTCATGGAACTGGGCCAGGCCTTCCGTGGCGAACGGGCGGAGGTCATGCCGTACATCGAACAGACGGTCGATTCCGAGCTGTCCGGCAACATCATCGATTTGTGCCCGGTCGGCGCGCTCACGTCCAAACCTTTCCGTTTCGCCGCGCGGACCTGGGAACTGTCCCGGCGCAAGTCGGTCAGCCCGCACGATGGTCTGGGTAGCAACCTGATCGTGCAGACCAAGCACGACCGCGTGCTGCGCGTGCTGCCTTTCGAGAACGAAGACATCAACGAATGCTGGCTGTCCGACAAGGAGCGGTTCTCATACGCGGGACTGTATTCCGCCGATCGGTTGACCCGCCCCATGCTCAAGCAGGACGGCTCGTGGCGTGAAGTCGATTGGAATGCCGCGCTCGACTACGTTGCACATGCACTGCGCGACGTGGCGAAGAATCATGGCGCCGACATGCTGGGCGGTCTGCTCAGTCCGCATGCCACGCTCGAAGAGCTCTACCTCGCGCAGAAGCTGCTGCGTGGCATGGGTTGCCAGAACGTCGATTTCCGTCTGCGCCAGCGCGACTTTTCGGTCGATGGCCATCGCGCCGGCGTGCCGTGGCTGGGCATGCGCATTGCCGAGCTGTCGAAGCTCGATCGCGCGCTGGTCATCGGCTCGTTCCTGCGCAAGGACCATCCGCTGATCGCGCAGCGCCTGCGCCAGATCGCCAAGCGCGGCGCGCACGTGAATGTCGTGCACGCCGCTGACGATGATCTCTACATCAACCTCAAGCACAAGGCCATCGTCGCGCCGTCGCAAATGGCCGACGTGCTGCGCCAGGTCATCAAGGCCGCCGCGACGGCAAGAAATGTCGCCGTTCCCGACGAAGCATCGGGTGCAAACGTGGGGCCCGCCGCGCAAGCCATTGCCGAGAGCATGCTCGGTGGCGAGGCGAAGGCCGTGTTGCTGGGGAATTTCGCAGAACAACATGCCGATGCGGCGACGCTGGCGCTGCTCGCGCCAGATGGACAGGCGGCCATGGCCGCACTGGGTAGCGCCGCGTCCGTCGTCGCGCTGACCTCTTTCACGTCGCCGGCCCTGTTGGCGGCTGCCGATGCGCTGCTGCCATTGGCACCTTTCACGGAGACATCGGGCACGTTCGTCAATACCGAAGGTCGTGCACAGAGCTTCCATGCCGCCACCAAGCCCCTGGGCGAGGCGCGCCCGGGCTGGAAGATCCTGCGCGTGCTGGGCAATCTGCTCGACTTGCAAGGCTTCGACTTCGAGAGCAGTGAGGGCGTGCGCAACGAGGCACTCGCCGGTCGTCTGGATGCCGACGGATTCTTGCGTGGCCTCGACAACCGCTTGAACGCAAGCCCTGCCACGACCGGCACCGCGGGCGCCGCAGGCCTCGAACGCGTGGCCGACATCCCGATCCATTTCGCCGATCCGCTGGCGCGCCGCGCCGCTCCGCTGCAAGCCACGAGCGATGCAGCGCTGCCCGTCGCGCGCATGAACGCCGCGACCGCCGGCGGCCTTGGCATCGCGGGCGGGCAGGTCGCAAACTACAGTGGTGGTGGCACGGCGCCTGTCGCGCTGACCACCGAGATAGATGCCGGCGTTCCGGACGGCTGCGTCCGCATCGCCGGCGCGCACGCCGCGACGGTCGACCTGGGCGCGCTGACGGGTCGCATCGCCGTTCGTGCGGGAGCACCGTCATGATCGACGCCATCCTCGCACCCGCACGCGAACTGCTGGGGCCGCTGTTCCCGCTGGTCTGGACGATGATCAAGATCGTCGGCGTGCTTGCGCCGCTGATGTTGTGCGTCGCCTACCTGACCTTCTGGGAGCGCAAGGTCATCGGCTGGATGCAGGTGCGCATCGGCCCCAACCGGGTAGGCCCCTGGGGGCTGCTGCAGCCGATCGCCGACGGCATCAAGCTGTTCCTCAAGGAAATCGTCTTCCCGACGCGCGCCGATAGGTGTGCTCTATGCGCTTGCGGTCACGTCGGTCGGCGTGTATGGCGTCATCATCGCCGGCTGGGCGTCGAACTCGAAATACGCCTTCCTCGGCTCTATGCGCGCCGCGGCGCAGATGGTGTCGTACGAGATCGCCATGGGTCTGGCCCTCATCACCGTGCTGATGGTGTCCGGCAGCCTCAACCTGACGGCGATCGTGCAGCAGCAAGGCACCGGTCGCGCGGCCGACTTCGGCCTCGGCTTCCTGTCATGGAACTGGTTGCCGCTGCTGCCGATGTTCGCCGTTTACCTCATCTCGGGCGTTGCCGAAACCAACCGTGCGCCGTTCGACGTCGTCGAGGGCGAATCCGAGATCGTCGCCGGCCACATGGTCGAGTACTCGGGCATGGCATTCGCGCTGTTCTTCCTTGCCGAATACGCCAACATGATCCTCGTCTCGGCCATGACGTCGATCTTCTTCCTTGGCGGCTGGCTGTCCCCCGTCGGCTTCATCCCGGACGGCTTTCACTGGCTGGCACTGAAGATTGCCGCGATCCTGTTCTGGTTCCTGTGGATCCGCGCGACGTTTCCGCGCTTCCGCTACGACCAGATCATGCGGCTGGGCTGGAAGGTGTTCGTGCCGATCACGTTGGCGTGGATACTCGTCGTGGGTGTCTGGATGATGTCGCCGTTGTCGATCTGGAGCTAGCGAGGACGCCATGGGAGCCAAAGACTTCATTAGCAGCCTGTTCCTCACGGAACTCCGTCAGGGTTTGGCGGTGACGTGGCGTCACATGTTCGCCCGCAAGATCACCATCCAGTATCCCGAAGAGCGGACGCCGCAAAGCGAGAGGTTCCGCGGCCTGCATGCGCTGCGCCGCTATCCGAACGGCGAGGAGCGCTGCATCGCCTGCAAGCTGTGCGAGGCCGTGTGTCCGGCAATGGCGATCACCATCGAATCGGCGCAGCGCGACGACGGATCGAGGCGCACCACGCGCTACGACATCGACCTGACCAAGTGCATCTTTTGCGGATTCTGCGAAGAGGCCTGCCCGGTCGACGCCATCGTCGAAACGCGTGTGCTCGAATACCACGGCGAGGCGCGCGGCGACCTCTACTACACCAAGCAGATGCTGCTGGCCAACGGCGACCGCTACGAAGCGCAGATCGCCGCAGATCGCGCTGCGGATGCCAAATATCGCTGATCGCCATGGCCTTCACGACCGCTCTCTTCTACGTCTTCTCCGCCGTGATGCTGTTCGCCGCGCTGCGCGTCATCACCGCGCGCAATCCAGTGCACGCCGTCCTTTATCTGGTGCTGGCCTTCTTCAACGCATCCGGCCTGTGGATGCTGCTGCAGGCCGAGTTCCTCGCCATCGCGCTGGTGATGGTCTACGTCGGCGCCGTCATGGTGCTGTTCCTGTTCGTTGTCATGATGCTGGACATCGACATCGCCCGTATCCGCGAAGGATTCTGGAGCTACCTGCCATTGGCCGGATTGATCGGCGCGATTCTCGTTGCCGAGATGATCCTGACGATTTCCGCCGGCAGCATTTTCGGCCTCGAGAACTTTCCCGGCCCGCAGGAAGCCGGCGAGGCCAGCAACACCAAGGCGCTGGCGCGTCTGCTCTTCACCGACTATTTCTACCCGTTCGAACTCGCCTCGCTGGTGCTGCTGGTCGCCGTGATCGTTGCCGTCATGCTCACCTTGCGCAAACGACCGGGCAACAAGGCGATCGACCCGGCCAAACAAATTGCCGTCAAGCGCGCCGATCGGGTGCGCATCGTCAAGATGCCCGTGGAGCAGGATCTGCCTGCGACGGGGCAGGGGGAATGACCGTGCTGTCCTTGACCCATTACCTCGTCCTCGGTGCGTTGCTCTTCGGCATCGGCATCGTCGGCATCTTCCTCAACCGGAAAAACCTCATCGTCTTGATGATGTCCATCGAACTCATGCTGCTGGCGGTGAACATGAACTTCATCGCCTTCTCGCATTACCTCAACGACCTGTCCGGACAGTTGTTCGTGTTTTTCATCCTTGTCGTTGCCGCTGCGGAGGCCGGTATCGGCCTGGCGATCCTCGTCGTGCTATTCCGCAACCTCTCGTCGATCCACGTCGATGACCTCGACGGGCTGAAGGGCTGACGATGGACATGCAGACCCTTTACCTCGTCGTGCCGCTGGCGCCGCTGCTCGGTGCCGTACTCGCCGGCCTGTTTTCCAGGTCGCTCGGGCGCACCGGCGCGCATGCGGTCACCATCCTCGGCGTGCTGGTCGCGCTGCTTGCGTCGGTCGTGATCTTCAACGACGTGCGCGCAGGACACGACTTCAACGGACCGATCTACACCTGGCTCGAATCGGGCGGACTGAAGTTCTCGATCGGCTTCCTGATCGATCCATTGACCGCGATCATGATGATCGTCGTCACGTTCGTCTCGCTGATGGTGCATATCTACACCATCGGCTACATGGCACACGACGAAGAAAACTGGCCCGAAGGCAGCAAGGCCGGGACGAACAGCTACCAGCGCTTCTTCGCCTACATCTCGCTCTTCACTTTTTCGATGCTGATGCTGGTGATGAGCAACAACTTCGTCCAGCTCTTCTTCGGCTGGGAGGCCGTGGGCCTGGTGTCCTACCTGCTGATCGGCTTCTGGTCGTCGCGTCCGACCGCCGTCTATGCCAACCTCAAGGCCTTCCTGGTCAACCGCGTCGGCGATTTCGGCTTCCTGCTCGGCATCGGGCTGATTGCCGCCTACGCCGGATCGCTTGATTACGCCGAGGTGTTCGCCAAGCGCAACGAACTGGCCGCGATGACCGAAACGGTGACCGGCTGGCCGCTGATCACCGCCATCTGCATCGGTCTCTTCGTCGGCGCGATGGGCAAGTCGGCGCAGTTCCCCTTGCACGTCTGGCTGCCCGACTCGATGGAAGGTCCGACGCCGATCTCCGCGCTGATCCACGCCGCGACCATGGTCACGGCCGGCATCTTCATGGTCTCGCGCATGTCGCCGCTGTTCGAGCTGTCGGATGCGGCGCTGTCGTTCGTCCTCGTCATCGGTGCGATCACGACGCTGTCCATGGCATTGATCGCGATCGTGCAGACCGACATCAAGCGCGTCGTCGCCTACTCGACGTTGTCGCAGTTGGGCTACATGACGATGGCGCTGGGCGCGTCGGCCTACTCGGTGGCCATCTTCCACCTGATGACCCACGCCTTCTTCAAGGCCGTGCTGTTCCTCGGCGCAGGCTCCGTCATCATCGCAATGCATCACGAGCAGGACATGCGCCGGATGGGCGGATTGCGCAAGTACATGCCGATCACCTACCTCACGGTGCTGATCGGCGCCATCGCCAACGCGGGCCTGCCGCCGTTCGCCGGGTTCTTCTCCAAGGACTCGATCATCGAAGCCGTGCATCTGGCGAATGTCCCGGGTGCCGGGTTCGCCTGGCTGTGCGCCATGGCGGCGGTGTTCGTCGGTGGCCTGTATTCCTTCCGGCTGGTGTTCTTCGCCTTCCACGGCGAGGAGCGCTTCCGCCACGCCGAATCCCACGGACACGATGCCCACGGACACGACGCGCACGGCCATCACGCCGAACCGCACGAGTCGCCGGCAGTGGTCACGATCCCGCTGATCCTGCTCGCGATCCCTGCCATCGCTTCCGGCTGGGTGATCGGCACCGTGGTGTATGGCGATTGGTTCGGCAATGCGATCTTCGTCGATGGCAGCGTGCACAAGGGTCTGGCCACCATGACGCAGGGCTACCACGGCGTCATCGGCATGATGGCCCACGGCGTCACCACGCTGCCGTTCTGGTTCGCGTCGGCCGGCGCGGCGACCGCCTGGTTCCTCTACATCAAGCGTCCCGATCTGCCGGCCGTCATCAAGCAGCGCTTCGGTGTGCTGGCGACGATCCTCGAGCGCAAGTACGGCCTTGACGAATTCAACGAGTGGTTCTTTGCCGGCAGCGCGCGCGGCATCGGCCGCGGACTATGGAAGGCGGGCGATCAGGCGGTCATCGACGGCGTCATGGTCAATGGCAGCGCGCGCGTCATCGGCTGGATCGCCGCGCTCGTCAGGCTTTTCCAGACGGGACACATCTACCAATACGCCTTCGCGATGATCATCGGTGTCTTCGCGCTGCTGACGTATTGGCTCCAGCGGATTTGAAACGCCCATGCAGACGAGTTCTCCTCTCTTGAGTCTGGCCATCTGGCTGCCGATCATCGGTGCGCTGCCGGTTTTCGCGCTGGGTTCGTCGCGACGCGATGCCGTCCGGCCGCTCGCGCTGCTCGTCGCCGTCGCCGGCTTCCTCGTCACCATCCCGCTGTTCACCGGCTTCGACACCGCCAATCCGGGCATGCAGTTCGTCGAGCACCTGCCGTGGATACCGCGATTCAACATCCACTACCTGCTCGGCGTCGATGGCATCTCGATGCTGTTCATCCTGCTCAACAGCCTCATCACGATCCTCGTCGTGCTTGCCGGTTGGGACGTCATCGAGGAAAAGCAGGCCCAGTACATGGGCGCCTTCCTTGTCATGTCCGGGCTGATGAACGGCATTTTCAGCGCGCTCGACGGCATCCTGTTTTACGTCTTCTTCGAAGCGTCGCTGATCCCGATGTACATCATCATCGGGACGTGGGGCGGGCCGAACCGCGTCTATGCGGCCTTCAAGTTCTTCCTCTACACGCTGCTCGGCTCGCTGCTGATGCTGGTTGCCATCCTCTGGCTGTTCTTCGCCGCCGGCGGCAGCTTCAGCATCCTCGATTGGCACCAACTGCGCATCGAGCAGGGACCGCAGATGCTGATCTTCATCGCCTTCCTGCTTTCATTCGCGGTCAAGGTGCCGATGTGGCCGGTGCACACCTGGCTGCCGGACGCCCACGTCGAGGCACCGACGGGCGGCTCGGTGGTGTTGGCCGCGATCGCGCTCAAGCTCGGCGCCTACGGCTTCGTGCGGTTCTCGCTGCCGATCGTGCCCGATGCCAGCCACGCCATGGCGCCGATGATGATCGCGCTGTCGCTGATCGCCGTCATCTACATCGGTTTCGTCGCGCTGGTGCAGACCGACATGAAGAAGCTGGTGGCCTATTCGTCGATCTCGCACATGGGCTTCGTCACGCTCGGCTTCTTCATCTTCAACGCCATCGGCATCGAGGGTGCGCTGATCCAGATGATCTCGCACGGCTTCGTTTCGGCGGCGATGTTCCTTTGCATCGGCGTCATGTACGACCGCGTGCATTCGCGGCAGATCGCCGACTACGGCGGCGTCGTGCACACCATGCCCAAGTTTGCCGGCTTCTTCGTGCTTTTTGCCATGGCGAATTCCGGCCTGCCGGCAACGTCCGGCTTCGTCGGCGAGTTCATGGTCGCGCTGGGCGCCATCAAGTACAACTTCTGGGTGGGCTTCGCCGCCGCGACGACGCTGATCCTAGGCGCCGCCTATACGCTGTGGATGATCAAGCGCGTGGTGTTCGGTGCCGTCGGCAATGCCCACGTCGCGGCGCTGGAGGATATCAACGGTCGCGAGATGGTCGTGCTCGGCGTGCTGGCGGCATGCGTCCTTGCGATGGGCGTCTACCCGTTCCCGTTCGCCGATGTCATGCACGCATCGGTCGAGCAGCTGCTCAAGCACGTTGCGGTCAGCAAGTTGTGAGAACGAACCGGACCGCGCGCGACGCCCAAGGCAGACAGACATGCTGAACCAATTCGTCACTCCCGACTTCTATCCGGCCGCCGCCGAGTTGCTCATCGTCGCCATGGCGATGGTGGTGCTTGTCGCCGACCTGTTCTTCGGCAAGACGCAGCGCTGGGTGGCGGCAGCGCTGACGCAGCTGACGCTGGTCGGTGCGGCGGCCTTGCTGCTGACGACCATCGACGGCCAGACGGTGCTGACGTTCTCGAACATGTTCGTCGACGACATGCTGGCCGACGTGCTCAAGGTCGCCACCTGCATCTCCGTCCTGATGGCCCTGGTGTATTCGCGGGACTACCTCGCGGCGCGTCGCCTCGACAGCGGCGAGTTCTACCTGCTGGTGCTCTTCGCCACGCTGGGCATGATGGTGATGATTTCCGCGTCGCATTTCGTCACGCTCTACATCGGCCTCGAACTGATGTCGCTGTCGCTCTATGGCCTCGTTGCGCTCGATCGCGACAGTGCCCGCGCCACCGAAGCCGCCATGAAATATTTCGTGCTCGGCGCACTGGCCTCCGGCCTGCTGCTCTATGGCATGTCGATGCTCTACGGCGCGACGGGCACCTTGCACATCGGCGACGTTGCCCGTGCCTTGTACGAGGGCCAGGTGCCGCGCACGATCGCCATCTTCGGTCTGGTGTTCACGGTCGCCGGCCTGTCGTTCAAGCTCGGTGTCGTCCCCTTCCACATGTGGATCCCCGATGTCTACCACGGTGCGCCGACGCCCGTGACGCTGTTCATCGGCTCCGCGCCCAAGCTCGCCGCCTTCGCAATGGCCATGCGGCTGCTGGTCTTCGGCCTGCTCGGCCTGGCCATCGAGTGGCAGCAGATGCTGCTCGTGATGGCGGTGCTGTCAATGGCGCTGGGCAACTTCGCCGCCATCGCCCAGACCAACATCAAGCGCATGCTGGCCTATTCGGCGATCTCCCACATGGGTTTCATGCTGCTCGGCCTGACCACCGGCAGCGTTGGCGGTCAGCTCGATCCCTTTACGGTCGTGAATGCCTACAGCTCGGCGATGTACTACACCGTGGCGTATGTGTTGATGAGCGCCGGCGCCTTCGCCGTCGTGCTGCTGCTCTCGCATCCGGGCCACGAAGCCGAGGCGCTCGACGATTTCAAGGGGCTGAACAAGCGCAGCCCGTGGGCCGCCGCCATCATGGCGATCCTGATGTTCTCGATGGCCGGCATTCCGTTCTTCATCGGTTTCTTCGCCAAGTTCTCCGTGCTCCTCGCCGCGATCAAGGCCGGCTACACGTCGGTCGCCGTGATCGCCGTGATGCTCTCGCTCGTCGGCGCGTTCTACTACCTGCGCGTGGTCAAGCTGATGTACTTCGATCCGCCCGCCGATACCGCCCCGACGGTCGGCGGCAGCCTTGATCTGCGCGTGCTGCTCACGCTGAATGGCGCCGCCGTCGCGCTGCTGGGCATCTTCCCCGAGACGCTGATGTCGTTATGCACGACGGCAATCATGCGCTCGATGCTCTGAGCGCCCTGCGCGGCGCCCGCGTCGTCCATGGATGACGCCGACTTCATCGAAACCACGCTCTCCTCGGAGCGGGTCTTCGATGGCCGGCTGCTCAAGGTCAGTCGCGACGAAGTCCGCACCAGCGACGGCCACCACGGCTACCGGGAGTGGGTTGCCCACCCCGGTGCCGCGCTCGTCATTCCGGTGCTCGACAACGGCAAGCTGCTGTTCGAGCGCCAGTTCCGCTATCCATTGCAGCGCATCTTCCTCGAGCTGCCGGCGGGCAAGATCGATCCCGGCGAGCATCCGCTGGACACCATGCGCCGCGAGCTGCGCGAAGAGACCGGCTACAAGGCGCGGCTGTGGCGACAGCTCGGCACCATCCATCCGTGCATCGGCTATTCCGACGAGCGCATCGAACTGTTCTGGGCGCACGGCCTGAGCTTCGTCGGTGACGAACCGATGCCCGGCGAGTTGCTCGAGATCGTCGAGCTCACGCTGGCCGATGCGCTGCTGGCCGTGCGCGACGGCGAAATCACCGACGGCAAGACGATCGCCGCCCTGTTCTGGGCGGAGAAAATCCTCACCGGCGTCTGGCCTTTGCCCGAATAGCGCCGCGCTTGCTTTACAGTGCGCGGATGAACAGCGAAGCAACCGTCGTTGCCGGTCTCGACCCCAGAGGGGAACACACGCCCGAAGCACTGCGCGTGCTGTCCGAGATATCGGGCCATCTTTCGGACGAGGACGATCTCGAGGAGCTGCTCGGCCGCTTCCTGACCACCATGATCCGGCTGGCCAAGGCCAGCGCCGGCGTCGTGCGCGTGCTCACGGGCGACGGCCTGCACCTGCGGCTGGTCGCGGCGCGGGGCCTGCCGGCGTCGGTCGTTGAATACGAGCGCGTCGTCTCGCGCGATTGCGGCCAGTGCGGCATCGCGCTCAAGCAGGAGCATCCGTGTTTCGAGATCGACCTTTCCGGCTGCGCCGAGCGCACCGGCGATCGCTACTTCGTTGACGGCTGCAAGGCGATGGTCGTCGTGCCGCTTCAGGTCGGCGGCCGCGTGCTCGGCACCTACAACCTCTATCTGCCGGAGCCCTTCGAGCTGCCCGAGGAAGTGGCGCTGCTGTTCCGCTCGATCGGCGAGCATCTGGGCATCGCGCTCGAAAACGCGCGGCTCAAGCGCGAGAACCTGCGCATCGCGCTGACCAACGAGCGGCAGATGATGGCCGCCGAGGTGCACGACTCCTTGGCACAGACGCTCGCCTACATGAAGATGCGCATGGCATTGCTGGGCGATGCCATGACCGTGCGCGACTGCATCGCGGCCGACAAATACTGCGCCGACATCGGCCAGGCGCTGGACGACGCCTATGGCCAGCTGCGCGACCTGCTCACGCAGTTCCGCAGCGCCATGGACCCGCTCGGACTGGAACACGCGCTCGGCGCACTGCATGCGGACTTCTTCGAGCGCACCGGCATCCGCCTCGATTACGAGAACCGCGTGACCGACCTGCGTTTGTCGCCGGAGCAGGAAACGCAGGTGTTCCACATCATCCAGGAGGCGTTGTCCAATGTCGCCCGTCATTCGGGCGCCACGCGCGCCAGCCTCGTGCTCGACGTCAGCGGCGACCATTACTCGGCGACCGTCGAGGACAACGGCAAAGGCGGGCAAGGCTATTTCGCCATCGCCAACCGCGTCGGCGGCTTCGACGAGCATCCGAACCTGAAATCGCACTTCGGCCTCACCATCATGCGCGAGCGGGCGCGCAAGATCAACGGACGGCTCGAAGTCGCCAACCTGCCCGAGGGCGGGCTGCGCGTGCGACTGGTCTTCCCGCCGGGAGGCATCTTCTCGTGACCACTCCCTTTCGCGTGCTGCTTGCCGACGATCACACGCTGTTCCGCAAAGGTCTTGCCGAACTGCTCGAACAGCGCGGCGGCGTCACCGTCGTCGCCACTGCCGCCGATTGCACGCAGGCGCTGGCGCGCGTCGCCGACAGCCGGCCCGATGTCGTCATCACCGATCTGCACATGCCGCCCGATGGCGGCGTGCACCTGATCCGCGCGCTGCGCGAATCGGGCTGGAAGGGTCCGATCCTCGCCCTGACCGTCAGCGATGCCGAGGAAGACCTCGCCGCCGTGCTGCGTGCCGGCGCGCAGGGCTACCTGCTCAAGGACATGGAGCCGGACGATGTCGTCGATGCCGTGAGCCGCGCCGTACGCGGCGAAACCGTCGTCGCGCCGGCCATGACGCTCAAGCTCGTGAGCCTGTTGCAAGGCGGCGGCCCGGCCTCCGCAAAGGCCGACGCGCTGGCGCAGCTCACCGCACGCGAGCGTGAAATCCTCCAGTTGCTCGCGCAAGGCATGTCGAACAAGGCCATTGCCCGCGCGCTGGACATCAGTCACGACACCGTCAAGCTGCATGTCCGGCACATCCTTGCCAAGCTCAACCTCACCTCGCGCGTCGAGGCGGCGGTGTTCGCCGTCGAGCAGAAAGTCGGCGGCAGCGCGCGGCGGCAGTAGCGCCGGCGCAAACTACAGTGGTGGCGGGACGGCGGTTTACGGCGCCGGGGCGACCTCGAGCACGATCTTGCCGACGTGCGCGCCGCTTTCCATCAGCCGGTGCGCGTCGGCCGCCTGCGCCAGCGGGAAGCGCGCATGCACGTGGGTGGCCACCGCGCCCTGCGACATCGCGGGCCAGACGTTGGCCACCAGTTCGTCGCGGATGGCGGTCTTTTCGTCCGCCGTGCGCGGTCGCAGCGTCGAGCCGGTGACCGTCAGCCGCTTGAGCATGATCGGCAGCAGATCGACCTCGCCGCGGCTGCCTTCCAGATACGCGATATTCACCAGCCGGCCGTCCCGCCGCAGCACGCCGAGATTGCGCTGGAAGTAGGGTGCGCCGACCATGTCGAGCACCACGTCGGCGCCGTCCGCCCAGTGTGCCTTGAGCGCGGCGGCGAAATCCTCGCGGCGGTAGTTGATCGCGTGGTGGGCGCCGAACGCCCTGCAAAAGGCGGCCTTTTCGTCGCTGCCGACGGTCACCGCGCATTCCGCGCCGCGCAGCCGCGCCAGCGAGATCGCCGCGAGGCCGATGCCGCTCGATCCGCCGTGCACGAGCAGCCGTTCGCCGGGCGACAGCCGGGCCATCTGCACGAGGTTGGCCCACACCGTGAACCAGGTCTCGGGCAGCGCCGCGGCCGTTGTCATGTCGGCGCCCGCCGGAATCGGCAGCGCCTGGCCGGCAGGCACGACGCAATATTCGGCATAGCCGCCGCCGTTGGCCAGTGCGCAGACCGCCTTGCCGACCAGCCGCTCGTTGAACGCATCGCCGACGCCGACGATCGTCCCTGCCACCTCCAGACCCAGGCGCGGCGAGGCGCCAGGTGGCGGCGGATAGCGCCCCTGGCGTTGCAGCACGTCCGGGCGGTTGATGCCCGCCGCGGCGACCGCGACCAGCAGCTCGCCCGGCCCGGGTGCCGGCACATCGGCCTCGACCAGCCTCAGGCAATCGGCGTCGCTGCCGTTGCCGTGGTCGATCGCGCGCATGCGCGCCGGCAGCGCGCTCATTGCATGGCCCGTCCATCGCGCGGAACGCCGCGCGAGATGCGCGCCAGCACGTTGGCGACATACGGCAGGTTGTGCGCCAGCAGCGGCTTGCCGGTGGCCAGCAGCGCGCACGAAAGATCGCGGTCGGGGTCGGCCCAGACGAAGATGTTGATCATGCCCAGATGGCCGAAGGCGTTGCCCGTCTTCCAGCCGAACAGGCCCATCGGATCGCCGCCCAGCATCATGCCCGCCGAATAACGCAGCGGCACCTTGAGCACGTTGTCGAACTGGTGCGGCGAGGTTTCGCGCGTGGCGCGATGCACCGCCAGCGGACCGACGATACGGCGCTGGCGCCAGACGCCGTCGTCGAGCAGCATCTGGAAGAAGCGGCTGGCTTCCTCGGCGGTGGCGATCATGTTGCCTGCGGGTACCGGCTCGCGGAAGAACGCCGGGTGATTGATGAAGTCGCGGTCGACCTCCACATCGAGGCCGAGGTACTGCTTGAAATACTCGCGGAACATCCGCGGCACCGGCACGCCGGTGAACAGGTCGCGCGCCATGTTGGCGAAGGCCGCGCCCGTCGCGCCGTAGGCGAAATGCTTGAAGCCCATCGGCACCTTGAAGTGGTCGAGCCAGTATTTTTCGATCGGTTCGCCGGTCACGTGCTCGAGTACCGCCTGCAGTACCGTGCCGCCGGTGATCGCGTGGTAGGCCTGCGTACGGCCGTGGCCGTCGATCGGCTCGGCATCGCAGATCAGCTTGAACAGCGTCTTGTGGTCGATCAGCGCGTCCATCGGCAGGCTGGTCTTGATGCCCGGTACGCCGCCGCGATGCGCGAGGATCTGCAGGATCGACAGCTTGTCCTTGCCATGGCGACCGAATTCCGGGACGTAATGCGCCACCGGGTCGAGCAGGTTGATGTGGCCTTCGTCGGCCAGCCGGTGCACCAGCATCGCGGTGATCGCCTTGCTGGCCGAGTAGATGCAGGCCGGCGTCTCGGTCGTCACAAGGCGCGGCACCGCGCCGCCTTCGCCGAAGCCGCTGGCGTGGCCGATGGCGCGATTGAGCACGATCTTGCCGCGCCGGCGCACGCAGAGCATCACCGCCGGATAGTAGCCGGTGCAGTACATGTCCTCGACGGCGCGCCAGATCGCCGCCACCGCCTCGTCGCGCAGGCCGACCGACGCCGGCGCCGCTTCGTGGCGTTCATCGATGTCGGTGACGGCGGCGAGGTCGTCTTCCACCGCCACGGTACGCAGCAGACGCCTGCCGATGAACGAGTTCGCGGTCAGCCGGTTGGCGCCGCGCGTGATGGTTGAAATCACCTGGAACATGATGCGCTCCCTCCTTGTCGTTTGTTCCAGTATGCGCGTGCGTGCGCCGTCCGGAACGGCGAAAGGCAGCGATTAGAGCCCGCAAACTACAGTGGTGGTGGCACGGCGGTTGGCGGACCGCGAGCGCGAAATCGCTGGATTCGCGCTAGTCCGCGCATCAAGGTGCGGGACTCCCGATCTCCTTGGCGGGAATCAGAACTTGATCGACAAACTTGCGGGTGGCCTCGCTTGTTCCACGGGCATGATCCGGACAGCGATACGCCGTCAGCCACGGACTCGGATTGACCCGACTCGGTGCGCCGGGACTCCAGGCATAGCGGAGCATTTCGCCCAAGACTTCCTTGGTTTCCAGATCGATCACCCTGACCGTGCTGCTGGCCAAACCCAGGTAGCGTTCCTCGGGGATGACATGGTCTTCAAAGGTCACGCCGTAGCGCGGGGGCGGGGTGGTCGAAGGCACCTTGTCCAGCCCCCAGCGATAGATGTTCAGGTCGTAGGTCGGGTCTTTCTCAAGTTCCATCTTGACGCCAAGTGCCGTGGTGTCTTTGCGCCCGACGACCTTCTGCGAGCCCGTTATCCGATACCGCTGCCCGTCCTTGGCGTCGATGACTTCGACCCAGCGGTAGCCGGGGAGGCCGCCGGGGCGACCGGGGATGGCGATATAGCCACGATTGGTCGGCGTGATCGGGTCGTCTCGGCCGGCGGCGTTCGAGGCGTACTCGGAGCCTAGAAATGTGGTGATAAACCCGTCTCCCGTAGACTCCCGCGCAAACGCCGCCCCCGGCCAGTCGCGGTTGGACCACTGGGCACCGCCCGCTTGCGGCCTTACCTTCATCAGCAACAGCCCTTCGACGTTCTCCACCTTGCGGTAGATCTTTTCGCCGGCGACGGTGCGGCACTTCTCTTCGAAGAGCGCCTTGCCATCGGTCATCCGCGCGCGCGTCGCTTCACGCTCGGCTTTCTGTTCGGCTTGCGCGCACGCGGCGATGCCAGCCGCCGCCAACAGCGCGCATGCGCCGTTCCGCCACCACTGTGTTTTCACGATGCAGACTCCCTGGCATGCCCGATGTCGGTCTGCGCCCATGATGCCATGGCAATACCGACGCAAACGACAGGGGTGGTGGCACGGCGGTTGGCGCCGTGCCCCAGGGCTACGCGGTGGCGGGAAGGCCCTCGACGAACCACGCCAGCCGTTCGTGCAGGCGCACGACCTCGCCGACGATGATCAGCGTGGGCGGGCGCAACTGCGCGCTGGCGGCGCGTTCGGGCAGCGTCGCCAGCGTGGCGGTGACCGTGCGCTGCTCGGGCGTGGTGCCCCGTTGCACGATGGCTGCCGGCCAGTCGGCGGGCAGGCCGTGCTCGATGAGCTTGGCGCACAGCGTGTCGAGCCCGTGCAGGCCCATGTAGATGACGACCGTCTGCCGGCGACGGGCAAGGCCCGGCCAGTCGAGGTTCATCGTGCCATCCTTGAGGTGGCCGGTGACGAAGACGCAGGCTTGCGCGTAGTCGCGGTGCGTGAGCGGAATGCCGGCATAGGCGGCGACGCCCGCCGCGGCGGTGATGCCGGGCACCACCTCGAAGGCGATGCCGTTCTCGCGCAGCGTCTGCACTTCTTCGCCGCCGCGCCCGAAGGTGTAGGGATCGCCGCCCTTGAGGCGGACGACGCGCCGGCCGGCGCTGGCCAGGCGCACCAGCAGTTCGTTGATGCGCTCCTGCGGCAGGGAATGGTTGCCGCGCTCCTTGCCGGCGTAGATGCGCTCTGCCGCCGGATTGACCAGCGCGAGGATGGCCGGCGAGACGAGGTTGTCATAGACCAGCACGTCGGCCAGGCCCAACAGGCGCGCGGCCTTGACGGTCAGCAGGTCCGGGTCGCCGGGGCCGGCGCCGACGAGATACACGCAGCCGGCGCGTTGTTGTGCAGGGTCGGTGGGGCTCATGCCGCGCATGCTAACGGAGCGGCGGCGCGCTGCGGATTGATGCAGGGCAATTCAGCCGCACGTGCGCGGTCCGCCGCACGAGCCGCAGCCACCGCTGCCGCAATTGCCGCCACCGCCATCCGCGGGTGTGCCGGCCTGCGAAAAGACGAACTGGTACTCGCCGGCGTGAACCTCGACGAAATCGAGCAGCGCGGTCTCGAGGTGCGGCTGGCTGGGCGGGGCGATGAGCAGGACAAGGCCATTGCTTTCGATGACGAGGTCGTCTTCGCGCTCGTCGTCGAACCCCATGCCGTAGACCAGCTCGCCATCGTCGTCGATCTTGGCCGCGATGCGCAGGCAGACCGGGTCGCTGTCGGCGGCGCGGACGATGGCTTCGGCGGCGGCCGGGCTCAGCGTGAACATGAGGCGGGCTCTCCCGATGATGCGGGCGAACGGACACGGCGCGCGAAGGCGAGGAACTTGGCCGGCCACTCGCAGCCGGCGGTGGCGCGCAGATGCGTGTAGGAAGCGAGCAGATTGCCAATGACGATGCCATCGTTCTTGCCGTCGAGGCCATGGCCGCGCTTGACGGCATACGCATAGGTCGTGTCCGCCGGCAGGTGTTCGATGGCGGAATAGTGGAATTCGTGGGCATGCAGCGCCGGCTGGCCAGCGCGGAAGTCGCTGCCGGCATCCGTGCCGGCGGCAACGCCGCCGCGCCACGGGTGGGCCGCGGTCGGTTGCAGCACCACGTAGCCGCGACCGACCGGGCGCGCGTGCATGGCGACATCGCCGGGAATGGTGCCGACCATCGGATAGGCGCGGCCGGCGGCATCGCGGATGCTGCGCGCCAGGTACATCAGGCCGCCGCATTCGGCGTAGGTCGGCAGGCCGCCGGCGATGGCGGCGCGAATGTCCTCGCGCAGCGTCGCATTGGCGGACAGCTCGGGCAGGAAGCTCTCGGGAAAGCCGCCGCCGATCAGCAGCGCATCGCAATCGGGCAGCCGCGCATCGCGCAGCGTGTCGAAGAAGCACAGCTCGGCGCCGGCACGGCGCAGGGCATCGAGGTCGTCGGCGTAGTAGAAGCCGAAGGCCCGGTCACGCGCGATGGCCACGCGCACGCGCGGCGCATCGATGGCGGCCGGCGGCAGCGGCGTCGGCGTGCGCAGGGCGGTGTGGGTGAGGCGCAGCAGGATGTCGATGTCGACCTGCTCGCGCACGACATCGGCAATATCGGCGATGCGCACGTCGGCATCGGCGGCCTCGTTGGCCGGCATCAGGCCCAGATGCCGCTCGACCAGGCGCAGGCGGGCGTCTTCCTGTACGGCGCCGAGTACCGGCACGTCGGTGTAATGCTCGATGACGGCGCGCAGCTTGGCTTCGTGGCGATGGCCGCCGAGGCGGTTGAGGATCACGCCGGCGATGTGCAGTTCGGGATCGAAGGCCTGGTAGCCGAGGATCAGCGGCGCGATGCCGCGCGTCATGCCGCGGGCATCGAGCACCAGCACCACCGGCAGATCGAGCAGCCGCGCCAGCGCGGCATTGCTGTTCGAGCCGTGCAGGTCGAGGCCGTCGTAGAGGCCCTTGTTGCCTTCGACCAGGCGCACATCGGCGCCATGGCCGCGGCGATGGTATTCGGCGACGATCTCATCGTTGGACGAGAGAAAGAAATCGAGGTTGGTGCAAGGCTTGCCGGCCGCGCGCGCCAGCCAGATCGGGTCGATGTAGTCCGGCCCCTTCTTGAAGGGTTGCACCGTCAAGCCGCGTTCGCGCAGTACGGCGGCCAAGCCGATGGCGAGCGTGGTCTTGCCGGATGACTTGTGCGCCGCCGAGACCAGAAAGCGGTGCATCAGGATTGCGCGGCGAATTCCTCGCGCGGCAGGAAGGGCAGCACGCGCACGCCGATCAGCGTGGCGAGGAAGGCGATGCCGACGCCGCCGGCGGCGAGCAGGAACTCGGGCAGGCGCGGCGCATAGTGGGCCACGGCACCGTCGTGGAAGCTGCTGCTGATCGAATAGCCGGGGAAGATGTCGAGCGGGAAGGCCTGGCCGCCGATGATGAATACCCACAACTGGCACAGCGCGCCGAACACCACGAGACCGGCTGCTGCCGTGACGCGGGCCGGCGACAGCGCGGCGGGCCACCAGATCAGCACCATCGGCGCGATGCCGCCGAAGAAGATCTGCCCGATCCAGAACACCGGGGCGAATTCGCTGCCGGCCACGAGGAAGCGGACGAAATCGAGCTGACGTTCGAAATACGCCGTGGTCAGCAGATGCACGGCGACGAAGAACAGCACGGCGGCGACGAACACGCCCAGCAGGTTCTTCATCCGCCGCAGCAGGTCGGCATCGACCGTACCGCGGCGCCAGCCCCACAACGCGGCCTGCACAAGGATGAATACCGCCAGCCCCCACGCGAACGACATGATGATGAACATCGGCGCGAGGATCGCGCTGCCGTAGCCGGGGCGGGCAACGAGGAACGCGAAGATCGAGCCCGTGCCGGTGGTCAGCAGCAGGCGCCACAGGAAGGCGGCGACGCCGGCGGGCTTGCTCCATGCCTTTATGCGCGTCTCCATCAGCGTCCACAGATACACCGCGACGATGGCGAACATGCCGGGGTAGAGGATCACGTTCCAGCCGAATACAGAAGTCCAGTTGAAGTGCGTCGCGGCGACGACGAGACGGTCGGCGCGACCAAGGTCGAGCATGATGACGGCAAGGCCGCCGGCGAGCAGCGCGATGCACAGCAGGGCCGAGAGCGGCGCGCGCGACTTGTAGGCCGCCTGGCTGAACACCGAGCCGATCGACGCGACGTTGAGCACGCCCGAGGCGGCGACGATCAGGAAGATGGCGACCACGTGCGGCAGGCCCCAGACGATCTGGTTGTCCATGCCGGTGACGACGTGTCCGGCGTGCTCCATGTACAGCGCGGCACCGAGGCCGGCGGCGGTGACGATGGCGCCGAGCACGGCGAGCGCGTAGTAACGGATGGTCTCGGCGGGCGACAGGTCGAGCATCTCAGATTCCCTCGTAGCGGACGCCGACATTGAGGCGCAGATCACCGCGTACCTGCGTCGTGGGGACGCTGGCGACGCGCTGCGCGATGGCGCTTTGCGGGTCGTTGAGGTCGCCGAACAGCATGGCGCCTTCGGGACACTTTTCGACACACGCCGGTTGCTGGCCACGGTCGACGCGATGCACGCACAGGGTGCACGACTCGACGCAGCCCTGTCCGCGCGGCACCAGCGGATTCTGGTTCTGGTTGGCGCCCGTCAGCGGCAGATGCACCAGCGAGCGGGCCTTGTATGGGCAGGCCATCATGCAATAGCGGCAGCCGATGCAGATGTGGCGGTCGACCAGCACGATACCGTCGGCACGCTTCATCGACGCGCCGGTCGGGCAGACATCGACGCACGGCGGTTCGGCGCAGTGCTGGCACATCATCGGCAGCTCGGTCTTGCGGCCATTGCGTTTGTCGGTGAGGTGGATCTTGCGGATCCACTGCGAGCGCTGCGCCGGGTTGTCCAGCGTTTCGGTGACGCCGTTTTCGTCATGGCAGGCGTCGATGCAGGCGGTGCAGCCCGGCGCGCACTTGTTGGCATCGATCAGCAGGCCCCAGCGCACCTTGCTGCTGGCAGGCGTGCCGGCGCCACGCGCCGCCGGGGTGTCGGCATGGGCGACACTGAGCAGATGCAGGTTGTCGCCCAGCGCGACCATGCCGGCGATGCCGACGGCGCTGCCGGCACCGACGGTGCCGAGCGCGGCCAGGAAGCGCCGGCGGGCGGCATCGGCCCTGTTGTCCGGTGCGGTCATGGCTTCACCTCGGCGGTCGGGGTCGCGGCGGCGGTCTTGCGCGCGGCGTTGGGCTGGTGGCATTCGAAACAGTCGAGCTTGACCGCGGCGTAGCTGTGGCAGCTCTGGCAGAAGCCGCCTTCGCCGAGCACGGAGCCGGTGGTCTTCGTGGCGTGGCAGTCGATGCAGGCGTTGAGGGAATGCGCCTCGCCACGGACGCCGGCGCGCATCGTGCGATCACGTTGATGCTTGAGCATCTCCATGTGGTTGCGGCGCATTTCGGCCGGCGGCGCGACGCACTGGCCCGGATTGGCGATGTGGATCTTTGGCAGCGGCGTGTGTGTCGCGTCGCCACCGGCAAAACACAGTGGTGGCGAGACGGCGCCTGCCAACGCGAGCAGGGCGGCGAGGAGGCGCAGCCGCTTCATCGTGGCGTTACTCCCCGAGTCCCATCTGGATGTAACCCGTCGGACAGACATCCGAGCAGATGTGGCAGCCGATGCACTTGTCGTAATCGGTGGCGACATAGCGGCCGGTCAGCGCATCGGTCTTCTTGACCTTGTAGACCGCGGTCTGCGGGCAATACACGACGCAGTTGTCGCACTCGAAGCACAGGCCGCAGCTCATGCAGCGCTTGGCTTCGGCAATGGCCTGCGCCTCGTCGAGGGCCTCGAGGCGCTCCTCGAAGTTGCCCAGCGCCGTCTCCTTGTCGAGATGGGTGATGTGGCGCTTGTTGCGCAGGGTGTATTGGAAATGGCCGAGGAACAGTTCGTCATGCGCGATGACGTAGCGGTCCGAGCGGTTGTCGAAATTGTGTACGGCGTCCTTGGCCTTGTCGGTGCCGCGCAGCGGCTCCTCGATCTTGCCGACCTGCACGCCTTTTTCGACGTACTTGCGCATCAGGTCGAAACTGTGCACGTCGATCTTCGGGCGGCGGCCGGGCTCGACGCCGGCAAGGAACTGGTCGATGCCGTCGGCGGCAATCGCGCCGTGGCCGATGGCGGTGGTGAGCAGGTGCGGGCGGATCACGTCGCCGCCGGCGAATGTGCCCGGCTTGCCCTGCACGGCGTAGTTCTTGTCGGCGCTGATCCCGCCCTTGCCGTTGTTGAAGACCTCCAGGCCGGCAAAATCGACGGCCTGACCGACCGCGGAGACGATCAGGTCGGCCGGCAGATCCTTCTCGGTGCCCTCGATCCGCTTGATGTCGAGCTTGCCGCCCGCCATCTTGGCCTCGCACTGCGCGACGCGCAACGCGGTGGCGCGGCCGTCGGCACCCTTGATCACCGCGACAGGCATCCAGCCGCCCATGATCGCGATGCCTTCGGACTGCGCATGCTCGACTTCGGCCTTGCTGGCTAGCATCTTGTCGACAGTGAAGATCGAGGTGAGCACGACTTCTGCGCCCTGGCGCATCGAAATGTCGGCGACATCCTGCGCCATGTGTCCGGCGATCGCGGCTTCGAAGTCGCCCGGCTTGGCATGCTCGATGTGGCCCAGGCGGCGGGCGACGGTGGCGACGTCCATCGACGTGTCGCCGCCGCCGACCACGACGACGCGCTTGCCGACGTGCTTGAGGCGGCCATCGTTGAAGGCCTTGAGGAAGGATGTCGCGGTGACGACGTTGGGTGCATCGACCGGTTCGGCGATCGGCAGCGCGCGGCCCGACTGCGCACCCATGCCAAGGAACACGGCATCGAACTCGGCCTGCACCTGCGCCAGCGGCACGTCGCTGCCGACGCGGGTCTTCAACCTGACCTCGACGCCGAGATTGAGGATGCGCTGGATTTCGGCATCGAGCACGTCGCGTGGCGTGCGATAGCCCGGAATGCCGTAGCGCATCATGCCGCCCAGATGCTCGTGGTCGTCGAAGACCGTGACCGAGTGGCCCTTGAGGGCGAGCTGGTACGCCACCGACAGGCCGGCCGGGCCGCCGCCGAGCACGGCGACTTTCTTGCCGGTCTTCTGTTCCGGTGCCTTGAACTGGAGGTTGTTCTTGATCGCGTATTCGCCGAGGTAATGCTCGACGGAATTGATGCCGACGTGATCCTCGACCTCGTTGCGGTTGCAACCCGTTTCGCACGGTGCCGGGCAGACGCGACCCATCACGGCGGGGAATGGGTTGGCTTCCGTCAGGCGGCGCCACGCGTATTCCTGCCACGGCATGCCGGCTGGCGGTTTTTCCATGCCGCGCACGATGTTCAGGTAGCCGCGGATGTCCTCACCGGAAGGGCACGAGCCCTGGCACGGCGGCGTCGACTGGATGTAGGTCGGGCACTTGTGCGACCAGCTGGCCTGGAAGATCTGCTCCTGCCAGCGCTTGACCTTGGTGTCGCCATCCTTGTAGCGGCGAAAGGTCAGGCGGCTTTCCTGAACGTCGGCATTCTGGGTCGTCGCGGACATGCGTGTCTCCGTGGTTTTACTGTTCTGTACCGAGCACGATGGCGGTGCTGACCAGCTGATGCACGCCACCGACGTTGTTCATCTTGAAACCGTAGTACGGCAACACCTTGGTGAATTGCGCCTTGCAGATCGCGCAGATGGTGGCCATGAAATTGACGCCATGCTCTTCGCGCACGCGGTTGAGCGCTTCCATGCGCGGGAAGGCGCCCTTGACGCGCAGCTCGATCAGATCGTCGGTGAGTACGCCGCCGCCGCCGCCGCAACAGAAGGTGATTTCGCGGATCGTCTCGGCCGGCATGTCGACGTACTTGTTGGCGACCGCGCGGATGATGTTGCGCGGGATGTCGAACTGCCCGCCCGGCGTATCGCCCATGCGCGAGGCGCGGGCGACGTTGCACGAATCGTGGAAGGTGACGACGCGATGGTCGTTGGCCTCCTTGTCGAACTTCAGGGCGCCGCGCTCGATCAGATCCCACGTGAATTCGCAGATGTGCATCGGCTGCCGGTAGCGCATGTCGAGCTGATTCTGCAACTCGATGGCGAACGGGTCCTTGCCGCCGGCGCCGATGCCGGCCAGCGTGTTCCAGAATGCGTAGGCGACGCGCCAGGCGTGGCCGCATTCGCCGACCACGATGCGCTTGACGCCCAGATCCAGTGCGGCCTGGCGGATGCGCAGCGCAACCTTGCGCATCATCTCGTAGCTGCCGTTGAAGAGGCCGAAATTGCCGGCTTCGGAGGCATAGGTCGACAGCGTCCAGCTCACGCCCGCGGCGTGGAAGACCTTGGCGTAACCGATCAGGCTGTCGATGTGCGGCTCGGCGAAGAAGTCCGCCGACGGGGTCACCAGCAGCACCTCGGCGCCCTTGACGTCGAGCGGGAAGCGTACCGTGACGCCGGTGTCTTCCTTGACGTCTTCCTCCAGGCCCTCCAGCGTGTCGAGCAAGGCCGGACCTGGCAGTCCGAGGTTGTTGCCGATCTTGTTGACCTTACCGAGGATCTCGTTGGAATACTTCTGACCATGGCCGATGTGGTCCATGATCGTCCGCGCGGCCATCGTGATCTCGGCGGTGTCGATGCCGTAAGGGCAGAACACCGAACAGCGCCGGCACTCGGAACATTGCCAGAAATACGAATACCACTCGTCGAGCACGTCCTTGGTCAGGTCGCGCGCGCCGACGAGCTTCGGGAACAGCTTGCCGGGCCAGGTGAAATAGCGCCGATACACCGAGCGCAGGAGATCCTGGCGCGCCACCGGCATGTTCTTCGGGTCGTTGGTGCCGATGAAGTAGTGGCACTTGTCGGTGCAGGCGCCGCAATGCACGCAGGAGTCGAGATAGACGCGCAGCGAACGGTACTTGCCGAGCAACTCGCCCATCTTGCCGATCGCGCGATCCTCCCAGCCGTCCTCGAGCTTGCCCGGGAAGCCGATGTTGGTCTGCACGGCCTCGCTGGCGACGTACGGCTTCGAATGCGCCATCGCGCCATCGAGAATCTCCGGCATCGCGGCGTAGGGCCGGTAGGCTGGGACCTTGAATTCGGGGGCGGCCATGTCGGTTTATTTTGCGGAGTCGAGGTCGGCCGCCCACGGCGCGAGGTGGCGCGCCTCGCGGGGGTTGTCGACCTGGTTGCGCGTCGGCGAGAAGAACACGCCAGGAGCGTGCAGCAGCTTGCTGACGGGGAATACGATCATCAGCAGCGCCACCATCAGCAAATGGGCATACAAGGGGCCGTCCGCCGGCAGCGGCTGGATGTCCAGACGCATCAGGCCGAGGAAGAAGGCCTTCACCGCGACGACATCGGTGTGCATGACGAACTTCATGCCCAGACCCGTAGCGCCGATGCCGATCAGCAGTGCCAGCATCAGGTGGTCGGACGGTGTCGAGATGTAGCGGATGCGCGGCACCAGAAAGCGCCGTGCCCACAACGCGGCGAGGGCGCCGACCATGGCGAATCCCGCATACATGCCGAAGGGTTGCAGGAAGGCGATGATGGCATTCACCGGCTCGGTGAAATAGCGCAGGTGACGCAGCAGTACCAGCGCCAGCGCCATGTGGAAGACCCAGCCAAACAGCCAGATCCAGAGGTTGGACTTGAACAGGCTCTCGAAGAACATCACTTCGCGCGTCATCCGCCACGCCACGCCGGGAACCGTCGTCGGTGCCGGCGTGGTCGGGATCTTCAGCGGCGCGGGCGTGCGCGCAAACTGCGCGATGCGATACGCCACGCCACCGACCAGCACCAGTGTGGCGAGATAGAAGAGCAGCGCGAAGAAGACGTTCATCTTGACGGGTCGGGAAAAAGGACGCTGGCGGAGAGCGGACTCCGCCGCCAGCGCCTACCCCAATCGTTGTCCGTTTGGTTCAGACGCAGCCGGTGGGCTTGGGCAGGCCGGCGATCTTGCATGCCTGCTTGGCCGGGCCGTACGGGAACAGGTCGTACAGGTACTGGCTGGTGCCCTTGTCCGGACCGAGCTTCTTGCCGATCGCCTTGGTCAGCACGCGCACGGCCGGCGCGATCTGGAATTCGTTGTAGTAGTCGCGCAGGAAGTTGATGACCTCCCAGTGCTGCTCGGTCATGTTGACCTGCTCTTGCGTGGCGAGATAGCCGGCGACTTCCTCGTTCCAGTCACCGAGGTTGATCAGGTAGCCCTCTTCGTCGGTTTCGTAGTTCTTGCCGTTGACTTCGATCGTGGCCATGCGTTTCTCCTTGTTTGGAAAGGGTAGGTAAGTGGTGCGTTACAACCAGGATTGGCAGTTCCCGTTTTCTGCGACGAGATCGACGAAGCCGCCGTAGTCGACGCCGGTCACGCCGTCGATCAGGCGATCACCCATGCCGCGTGCGTCGAGGTCGGGCGTGAGCACGCAGACCTTGGCACGCGACATCGCCTCGCGGATGCGGGCTTCCGAGGCATGACCGCGGGTGGCGGCGTAGACGGCGTCTTCGATCAGCAGCACGGTGCCGCCGGTGGCGACGCGCAGGCAGGCATCGAGCGCGTTGCGTTCCAGCGATGACTTGTTCACGATATGCAACATGGCGTTGGTTCTCCGCTCAGAAACTGAGGACGACGTCCATCTCGTCCATCAGCTTGCCCATTTCGGCGCCGGACAGCACCGTGACATCGACCAGCAGGTCGTCTTCGGTGAGGCCCCGCGCGTCCAGCGATTCCTTTTCGACGTACAGCTTCTCGATGTCGTAGCCGTCGAGCGCACGATAGGTCGGCGAGAAGTTCTTGGTCTCGATGCCCTTGGTTTGCTGGCCCTTCTTGAGCTGGTAGACGCCATCGTCGAGGAAGGCCAGGCTGACATCCTGGTCGAAGGCCGCGGAGATCAGCACCACCTCCAGCGACTCGAGCGCGTAGATCGTGCCGTAGGGCGCCTTGCGGTTGACGAACATGAATTTCTTGACAGCACCGTCCGACATGTCAGTCTCCGAAAGTGACCAGTCGATCCGCTTCGATGCCGGCTTCGACCAGTTGGCCGAGGCCGGAGATGCGGAATCCCGGTGCGAGGTTGTCGTCCTTGATGCCACGACGCAGCGCGGCGGCGACGCAGACGACGAGGTCGATCTGGTGGTCGGCGCCGAGCTTCGACCAGCGGGTGACGATGTTGCGGTCGTCCTGTGGCGGCTCGGTCAGCGACGACGAGTTGTTGACGCCGTCGTGGTAGAAGAACACGCGACGGATCTCGTGCCCCTTTTCCAGTGCCGCCTTGCAGAACAGGTAGGCCGTGTCGGTCGCCTGATGCTGGTAGGGGCCTTCGTTGATGAGAATGGCGAACTTCATGGGTGGCAGGTCCGTGGTCTCAGAAGCGGATGTGCGTCGAGGCGTTGAGGTTGGCACGCGAACCGCGCCAGTCGT
>JBGARB010000121.1:0-5411 GCA_044230495.1 Rhodocyclaceae bacterium | reverse complement strand
CGAGGATGAACCTCGAATCCGCCGTCAGCGACGAGATGATCGCCATCGCCCTGCGCGTGCAACCGCAGGACGTGTGCCTAGTGCCGGAACGCCGCGCCGAAGTGACCACCGAAGGCGGGCTGGATGTCGTCGGCGGCTTTGAGCGTGTCGCCGCGGCGACCGCGCGACTGCACGACGCTGGCATCCGCGTGTCGCTGTTCATCGATCCGGACTTGGCGCAGCTCGACGCGGCGGCGCGCGCCGGCGCGCGCATCGTCGAGCTGCACACCGGCGCCTATGCCGACGCGGACGAAGGCGTGCAGGCGCTCGAGTTGGCGCGCATCCGTGCCGCCGTCGCGCATGGCGTGGCACTCGGCTTGCGCGTGAATGCCGGTCACGGACTGCATTTCGGCAACGTCGCCGCAATCGCCGCGATACCCGGTGTCGCCGAACTGAACATCGGTCACGCGCTGGTCGCCGAGGCGGTGTTCATGGGCTGGCAGAACGCCATTCGCGAAATGAAGCGGCGCATGCTCGCCGCACGACCGTGATCGTCGGCATCGGCACGGACATCGTATCGGTGGCGCGCATGGCGGATTTGCACATCCGCCACGGCGCCCGCGCGCTGGACAAGCTGCTGGCGGCGGCCGAGCGCGACGAATGCGCGGCGGCGCCCGATGCCGCGCGTTTCCTCGCCAAGCGCTTCGCCGCCAAGGAGGCGCTGGGCAAGGCGCTCGGCACAGGTCTGCGCGCGCCGGCCGTGATGCCTGCCATTGCCATCGTGCACGATGCGCTGGGGCGTCCGGCCTTTGCCTTCGACGAAGCGCTGGCCGCGCGCATGGCGGGCCTGACGGCCCATCTGTCGATCAGCGACGAGCGCGAATACGCCGTCGCCTTCGTGGTGCTGGACAAAACATGACCAATCCGTTGCGCGGGCCGCTGATTCTCAATATCGAAGGGCCCGCCATTACCGGGCGCGAGCGCGAGCGCCTGCGCCATCCGCTCGTCGGCGGCGTCATCCTCTTCGCGCGCAACTACGTCGACCGCGCGCAACTGACGGCGCTGTGCGCCGAACTGCACGGACTGCGCGAGCCGCGCCTGCTGATCGCCATCGACCACGAGGGCGGACGCGTGCAACGATGCCGCGAAGGCTTCGAAGCGATTCCGCCGATGGCCGAACTCGGACGCTGGTGGGACGACGCGCCGCTCGCTGCACTGCATGGCGCACGTGCCATCGGCTACCTGCTGGCCGCCGAGTTGCGCGACTGCGGTGTCGATCTGTCGTTCACGCCGGTGCTCGATCTCGAATGGGGTCGCAGCAGCGTGATCGGCGATCGGGCCTTCCATGGTGATCCGGCCGTCGTCGCGGCGCTGGCCGGTGCCTTGATCGGCGGCCTGCGGGATGCCGGCATGGCCGCCTGCGGCAAGCATTTTCCCGGGCATGGCTGGGTACAGGCCGACTCGCACGTCGACATTCCGGTTGATGAGCGCACGCTGGCCGCCATCCGCACCGACATGCAGCCCTTCGCCGACCTGCGACTCGATGGCGTGATGCCCGCGCATGTGATCTATCCGGCGATCGATGCGCTGCCGGCCGGCTTTTCGTCCGCGTGGCACCGCATCCTGCGCGAAGACCTGCGCTTCGACGGTGCCGTCTTCAGCGACGACCTTTCGATGGCCGGCGCCGGCGTGGTCGGCGATTACCGGGCGCGCGCCGACGCGGCATGGCAGGCCGGCTGCGACATGCTGCTGTTGTGCAATGTGAACGATGCCGCCGACGCCGTGCTCGACGACTGGCAACCGGCGTCGGAAGGCGCCGCATTGCGCGCCGCGCGGGTATCGCGCCTGCTGCCGGGGGACGAAAAAAATCCCGCCGATGCGGCCTTGCGCGCGGCGGGACGTGTTGCCGTGGCGGCGATCCGGGAGCGGATCGCCGCGCGCGGGATTACTTGACGCGGGCCTTGTATTCGCCGGTGCGGGTGTCGATTTCGATCTTGTCGCCGACGCCGACGAAGAGCGGCACCGGCAGTTCGAAGCCGGTGTCGATCTTGGCCGGCTTCATCACCTTGCCCGACGTGTCGCCCTTGACGGCCGGCTCGGTGTAGATGACTTCGCGCACCACCGAGTTGGGCATTTCGACCGAAATCGCCTTGCCTTCGTAGAACACCACTTCGACCGGCATGCCGTCGGCGAGGTAGTGCAGGGCGTCGCCCATGCTCTCGGCCTCGATCTCGTACTGGTTGAAGTCGGCGTCCATGAACACGTACATCGGATCGGCGAAATACGAGTAGGTGCATTCCTTGCGGTCGGGCACGACCACGTCGAATTTGTCGTCGGCCTTGTAGATGGCTTCCGACGGCGCCTCGGTCAGCAGGTTCTTGAACTTGAACTTGACGACGGCGGAATTGCGGCCGGACTTGTTGTACTCGTTCTTCTGCACGACGAGCGGCGCGTTGTCGACCAGCACGACGTTGCCGACGCGCAGTTCCTGGGCGGTTTTCATGAAGTATGTTCCTGAAAGCAGGGAGAAATTTGAAGCCCGCTATTCTACTATGCGGGCGCAGAAGGCCACAAGCCGCGTGCACAAATCGGGATCGGCCAGCAGTTCGGCACGCCAGCGTCGACAGCGTGCCGCCAATGCCGGCAGCGCGTCGGCAAACGCTGGCCAGTCGAGCGTGCCGGCACCGTTCCAGGCACGGGAAAACGCCGCGACGGCCACCCGCCCGGCGTCATCCGCCGTCCCGCCACCACTGTAGTTTGGGGCAAGGAAGCGCTCGAGGAAGGCGGCGAGCTTGGCGTGATGCGCGCCGCCCTCCTGCACGTAGGCCTGCCAGACGAAGGGCTTGCCGGCCAACTGCGCGCGCACGAAGGAATCCTCGCCGCGCACGAAATTCAGGTCGCACAGCCACAACAGTTCGTCGTAGCGCGCTTGCGGCAGGAAGGGCAGCGGGCGCAATGTCAGCGCGCCGCGCCGTTCGACCGGACCCGGCGCGCCGGGCAGCAGCACTTCGACGGGCTTTGCCGATGCCGCCAGCGCGTCGACCAGGCGGTCGAACGGCGCGTTGTCGTAGCGGAACATCGACACGCGCAGCGACGGTGCCGCGTCAAGGCCGAATTCGCGGCAGAACGCCGCCCCATCGAAGCCGGCCTGGCGCACGGCATGGTCGCGTTCGACCAGCACGCCACCGCTTTGCGGCGTGAAGCCCGGAAAGTAGAAGAACTTGCGCAGGCCGCCCGCCGCACCCGGCGAGGGCAGGCCGTGGCTGCCGTCGATCCAGGCTTCCGCGCTGAGGTATTCCAGGTTGATGACCAGCGGCGGATGCGCCTGGGCTGCCGAGGCGCGCAGGTAGTCGTCCGGCAGGGCACAGCCGAAGGCTTCGATGACGACCTGCGCGGGAGGCGATGCGGTGGTTACCCTGGTGTCCCAGCGCACGACCTGCACACCCGTGCGCGTCGCGTCGGGGGCAAGGCGCGCCAGCACCTCCGGGCGGTCGATCAGCAGGCGCACCCCCCAGCCATGTTCATGGTGCAGTTGCCGCGCGAGGCGCCAGCAGATGCCGGCGTCGCCGAAGTTGTCGACCACGGTGCAGAAAATGTCGCAGCGGCGTTGCGGGGCGGTCATGGCGGCCGCTATCCTAGCCGAATGCCACGCACCGCCAGCGCAACCGACTGCATCCGATGCACCGCCTGTCCGCGTCTTGCGGCGTTTCTCGGCGACGTGCGCGCCGCGCATCCCGATTACTTCGCGCGACCGGTGCCGCCCTTTGGCGATGCGCGTGCGCGATTGCTCATCGTCGGTCTCGCGCCCGGCCTGCACGGCGCCAATCGCACCGGGCGACCGTTCACCGGCGACCATGCCGGCATCCTGCTCTACGAGACCCTGCATCGTTTCGGCTTTGCCAGCGCGCCGGTCTCGCGTGCGGCCGATGACGGCCTCGCGCTCATCGACTGCCGCATCACCAACGCCGTGAAATGCCTGCCGCCGGCCAACAAGCCCGAGCCCGCCGAGATTCGCACCTGCAACCGTTGGCTGGCCGGCGAATTCGACGCCTCGCCCGAGGTGCGCGTGATCATCGCGCTGGGCCAGATCGCCCATCGCGCCGTGCTGATGGCGCATGACCTGAAGGCGGGCGCCTTCGGCTTCGCCCATGCCGCGGCGCATGGCCTGCCTCACGGCAGGCTGCTCATCGACAGCTACCACTGCAGCCGCTACAACACGCAAACGCGAAGGCTCACCGCCGAGAGCTTCCGCGTCGTCTTTGCGCAGGCGCGCGCGGCGCTCGATGCCGCCAGATGAAACCACCCCCACGCTCATTGCATTCGCTGCCCCCCAAGGGGGTGTGTCAGCGGCTACGGACGGCCGGTCGCCACTGACGATGCCCGCGCCGACCTTCGATGCCGCGGGGTTCCTCGCCACGCTGACCGACAGCCCCGGTGTCTATCGCATGCTCGGCGATGGCGATGCCGTGCTGTATGTCGGCAAGGCGAAGAACCTCAAGCGCCGCGTGTCGTCGTATTTCCAGCGCAGCAACCAGAGCCCGCGCATCCGCCTGATGCTCGAACAGGTCCTGCGCGTCGAAACCACCGCCACGCGCAGCGAGGCCGAGGCGCTGATCCTCGAGAACACGCTGATCAAAAAGCTGGCGCCGCGCTACAACATCCTCTTCCGCGACGACAAGTCCTATCCGTACATCGCGCTGGGCGGCGGCGCCTTTCCGCGGCTCTTTTTTCACCGGGGCGGCTTCGACAAAGGCTGCCGCTACTTCGGGCCGTTCCCCGGCAGCCACGCCGCGCGCGAGAGCATCGCGCTGGTGCAGAAGACGTTCCTGCTGCGCACCTGCGAGGAGGCCGTCTTCGCGCACCGCTCGCGGCCCTGCCTGATGCATCAGATCAAACGCTGCAAGGCGCCCTGCGTCGGTCTCATCGCGCAGGCCGACTATGCGGCCGACGTGCGCATGGCGGAGCTGTTCCTGCGCGGCCGGCATGCCGAGGTCATCGACCGGCTGAGCGCCGACATGGCGGCGGCTTCGGCGGCATTGCAATTCGAACAGGCCGCGCAACTGCGCGACCAGATCCGCGCGCTGCAGGCCGTGCTGCACCGGCAATATGTGAGCACCACCCGCGAGGCCGACGTCGATGTCGTCGCCGCCGTCGTCGAACAGGGCACCCTGTGCGTCAACCTGGCGATGATCCGCGGCGGCTTGCATCTGGGGGATCGCGCGTGCTTTCCGCAGATGGCGGTCGATGCCGATGCGCTCGACGGCGTGCTGGCTTTCCTCGAACAGCATTACGCCGCACATCCGCTGCCGGACAAGGTGCTCGTTGCGCCCTTGCCCGAAGAGTCGCCGCTCGAAGGGCTGCGCATCGCCGCCCCCAGGAGCGAGGAGGAACACGCGTGGATGACGATGGCCGAAGGCAATGCGCGGCTCGCC
>JBGARB010000120.1:0-5460 GCA_044230495.1 Rhodocyclaceae bacterium | reverse complement strand
GGCGCGGCCTGGGGCAGCGTTTGGCGTACCTCGTCCTGCAGGCGGCCCAATTCGGCAAGCATCGACGCGTCCGGCGTCTGCCGGCGTGCGCCGCCTCCCTGCCCGGTCTGCGATTGCAAATAGCCGCGGACCTCGATCTTGCCGCGACCGACGCGCTCGCTGATCCGTTCGCGCAAGGCCATTTCGAGGAATCGCAGGTCCTCGCCGATGCGAAAGCCGATGTCGAGATAGCGCGAATTGACGCTCTTGATCTCGAAGTTCAGGACGGCGCTGCCCAAATCGCGGCTGGCGGCGGCATAACCGGTCATGCTGTGGATCATGGTTTTCGGGGGCTCTCGGGAAAGTCGCCGCAGGCAAAGGTTTACAGGGCGCGGACGAACAAGGAAAATCGCGGCAGTATATCAACCGGTCCGTACCGAGCCCACCTTGTTTTCCCAGAACAACCACGCCCTGCCGCCCGGCTGCGAGTTGGGAGATTACCGCATCGAGCGCCAGATCTCGGCGGGCGGCTTTTCCATCGTCTACCTGGCGCACGACGCGGCCGGAACGCCCGTGGCGATCAAGGAATACATGCCCAACGCGCTGTCGCTGCGCGGCGAGGGCGAGATCGCGCCGAACATTCCACCCGAACACCAGGCGGATTTCAACCACGGCTTGAAGCTGTTCTTCGAGGAAGGCCGCGCGCTCACCGGGCTGGATCACTCCAACGTGGTGCGCGTGCTGAACTTCTTCCGCGCCAACGACACCGTGTACCTGGTGATGCGTTTCGAAACCGGCCACACGCTGCGCGACCACATCCGCCAGCATCGCGGCCGGCTCAGCGAGGCCTTTCTGCGCAAGATGTTCAGCGGCGTCCTCGACGGCCTCGGCGAAGTCCACGGCTGCGGCCTGCTGCACCTCGACATCAAGCCGGCGAACATCTGGCTGCGCGATGACGGCAGCCCGGTGCTGCTGGATTTCGGTGCCGCGCGTTATGCCGTGGACATCGGGCCGCCGGCGCCGCGCGCGATGTACACGCCGGGCTATGCCGCTCCCGAGCAATACCACGGCAAGTTCACGCTCGGCCCCTGGACCGACATCTACGCCGTCGGCGCCTGCATGTATGCGGCGCTGGCCGGCTCCGCGCCGCAAGCCGCCGACGAGCGCATCGTCGATGATGAGTTGCTGCCGGCGCGCCAGCGCTGGGGCATGGAATTCTCGCCGCGCCTGCTGGCCACCATCGACGACTGCCTGCGCCTCGACCCGCCGCGCCGCCCGCAGCATGCGCGGGCGCTGCAGGCGACGCTGAATACCGATACCGCCGCGGACAAGCCGCCGGGTTCCTGGCTGTCGCGCATCGGCCTGCGCGGCTGGTGATGAACTACAGCATCACCCAGGAAAGCCGAATCGGCGGTCGCGAAATCAACCAGGATCGCGCCGCCTGGCGGGCGACGGAGGATGCCGTGCTGCTGGTGGTCGCCGACGGCATGGGTGGCCACCTGCAAGGCGAGGTCGCCGCGCAGCTCGCGGTCGACACGGTTTGCCAGCGCTTCGGTCGCGAAGCCAGGCCGCGCCTGGCCGACCCGGCGCGGTTTCTCGACGACGCCTTGCGCCATGCCCACGAAAGCATCGTCCGCCATGCCGCCGCCTGCCGCATCGCTACCCACGCCGCGCCGCGCACCACCTGCATCGCCTGCATCGTGCAGGACGGCCAGGCAAGCTGGGCGCATGCCGGCGATTCGCGCCTTTACCTGGTCCACGACCGGGGCGAAACCCACCAGCGCGTGCTGCATACGCGCGACCACAGCGTCGTCCAGCGCATGGTCGACGACGGCATGATCGGGCCCGAAGAGGCCGCCAGGCATCCGCTGCGCAACCGCGTATTCAGTTGCCTGGGCGGCGCCACGGAGCCGCGGATCGACCTTTCCGATCCGGTTTCGCTCCAGCACGGCGACCTGATCGCGCTGTGCACCGACGGCGCCTGGTCGCCGCTGGGCGACGCGCTGGCCACCGAGCTGGCGCGCTCGCCCCTCACCAGCACGGTGCCAAATCTGCTCGACGCCGCCGAGCGTGCCGCCGGGCCGGGCGCCGACAACCTGACCCTGATCGCCATGCGCTGGGAAGCGCCCGATCCCGACGTGCCTACGATCACGCTGCGCGCCGGCGAATTCGACGCACAAGCGCTGCCGCAAATCAGCGACGACGACATCGAGCGCGCCGTCGCCGATATTCGCGGGCGCCTGCCCCATGCCACCACCGGAGTCAGTTCATGAACAGCCCGCAACGCCAGAACCGGGACGCAGCGCAACTGCGGCCCATGACCATCACGCGCAACTACACCCGCCATGCCGAGGGCAGCGTGCTGGTGGAGTTCGGCGACACCAAGGTGCTATGCACCGCCAGTGTCGAAGAGCGCGTACCTCCCTTCCTCAAGGGCAAGGGGCGCGGCTGGGTCACGGCCGAATACGGCATGTTGCCGCGCTCGACCAACACCCGCACCGACCGCGAGGCGGCCAGGGGCAAACAGTCCGGCCGCACCCAGGAAATCCAGCGCCTGATCGGCCGCAGCCTGCGCGCGGTGACCGATCTGGGCGCGCTCGGCGAGCGCCAGATCACGCTCGATTGCGACGTCATCCAGGCCGACGGCGGCACCCGCTGCGCCTCGATCAGCGGGGCCTGCGTCGCCCTACACGACGCGCTGTCCAAACTGGTGGCCGCCGGCAAGCTGGCCGGGCATCCGATGCGCGAACTGGTCGCGGCCGTCTCGGTCGGCATCGTTGGGGGCATGCCGGTGCTCGACCTCAATTACGAGGAAGACTCCGCCTGCGACACCGACATGAACGTGGTGATGACCGCATCTGGCGGCATCATCGAGGTGCAGGGCACGGCCGAGGGCGAACCCTTCTCGCGCGGCGAACTCGATACCCTGCTCGAACTTGCGGCCACCGGCATCGGCGCCATCGTGGCGGCCCAGAAGTCGGCGCTGGGGATACGGTGAAAAAGCTCGTTCTCGCCTCGGGCAATGCCGGCAAGCTGCGCGAATTCGGCCAGTTGCTGGCACCCTTCGATTTCGAAGTGCTGCCGCAGTCGACCTTCGACGTTCCCGAGGCCGACGAACCGCACGTCACCTTCGTCGAGAACGCCATCGCCAAGGCGCGCCATGCCGCGCAACTTACCGGGCTACCGGCACTGGCCGACGATTCCGGGCTATGCGTGACGGCACTGGGCGGCGCGCCCGGCGTCTTCTCGGCGCGCTTTGCGCAGTTGTCGCCCGATGAACCCAAGTCGGACGACCGCAACAACGCCAGGCTGATCGCCGACCTCGCCGGCATTGCCGACCGCCGCGCCCACTATGTCACCGTGCTGGTGTTGATGCGTTCGGCGGACGACCCGCAGCCGATCATCGCGGAAGGTGAGTGGCATGGCGAGATCGTCGACATCCCGCGCGGCACAGGCGGCTTTGGCTACGACCCCTATTTCCTGGTTCCCGAGCTGGGCAAGACTGTCGCCGAACTTCCGCACGACGAGAAAAACCGCCGCTCGCATCGCGGCCAGGCGTTGGCCCAACTGATCGGCCGCCTGCGCGCCGGCGCGTGATCCCGATCCTTCCGGTCGGCGTCCCACCAGCGCCGACTCTCAACGCTTCCGGCCTCGCCGCACCACCGCCGCTGGCGCTTTACGTGCACTGGCCCTGGTGCGTGCGCAAATGCCCCTACTGCGATTTCAACTCGCACGAGTCGCGCGGTGACACCGACGAAGCCGCGTATCTCGCAGCCCTGATCGCCGACCTGGAAGCCGCACTGCCATCGATCTGGAACCGCCCCGTGGGCAGCGTCTTCATCGGCGGCGGCACGCCCAGCCTGATGTCTGCCGCGACCGCCGACGCGCTGCTGGCGGCGATTCGCATGCGACTGCCGCTGCACCCCGATGCCGAAGTCACGCTGGAAGCCAACCCCGGCACGGCGGAGGCCGGCAAATTCGCCGCCTTTCGCGCCGCCGGCGTCACGCGCTTGTCACTCGGCGTGCAAAGTTTCGACGACGCCAAGTTGGCTGCCTTGGGCCGCATCCACGGCGCCAACGAAGCCCGGCATGCCATCGACCTGGCCCTGCGCCACTTCGAGCGCGTGAATATCGACCTGATGTACGCGCTGCCGCGGCAGTCGCTTGAGGAGGCGGGCCGCGACATCGCGACGGGAATTGCCAGCGGCGTCGGCCACATCTCGGCCTACCACCTGACACTGGAACCCAATACCGCCTTCCACCACGCGCCGCCGCCGCTGCCCGACGACGACCTCGCCGCCGACATGCAGGAGCAGACCGAGGAAGGGCTGATCGCCGCCGGATTCGAGCATTACGAAACCTCGGCGTTTGCGCGGCCCGGACAGCGCTGCCGCCACAACCTGAACTACTGGACCTTCGGCGACTACCTGGGCATCGGTGCCGGGGCCCACGGCAAGCTCTCGAACCACGAACGCATCTGGCGCGAGACGCGTTCGCGTCACCCGCGCGCCTACCTCGATGGCGCGTCGCGCGGCGAATTCATCGCTACCCGGCAGGACATCGCGCCGCACGATCTGCCCGGGGAATTCATGATGAATGCGCTGCGCCTCAACGACGGCGTTCCGGCCAGCCTGTTCGTCGAACGCACCGGCTTGCCACTGGCCGCGATCGAAGAGTCGGCGCTGGCGGCACGGCGCGCCGGCCTTCTGGAAGCTGCCGACGGCGTGTTGCGTCCCACCCCGCCGGGGCGCCGCTTCCTCAATCGGCTGTTGGCATTATTTCTAGAAAATTCCGTGACATAGTTGTCTGGAGAAGCTGGCAGCCGGAGCTATACTCATAGCAGGAATCGTCCCACCCCTGATGGAGGCAATCGTGAAAACATCCAAACTGTTTCTGGTGTCCGCGCTGATGAGCGCCCTGCTGGTGAGCTTCCAGGCATCCGCCGCAGACACCGAACGCAAGACCGTGTCGATCAATGACAAGGTGCCAACGCCCGAGCAGGTTGCCGAAGCCTTGTTCCCGAAGGAGGTTCAGGCGCTGAAATCCGAGTGTGCCGCCGTGGAAAAAGCCGGCATGCGCTGCCAGAGCCGGATCCCCAAGTCCTCGCTGGACTCGGTTTTGGTGACCTTCCCGCGCGGTTCCGCGGCCTTGACCGGGGAAGCGAAGGAATTCCTCGATGCCGTCGGCAAGGCGCTGCAATCACGGGAGTCCGTGTGGACGTCCTTGCGCATCGAGGGCCATACCGACATCACCGGCTCGCCGGCGGTGAATGAGAAGCTCTCAAAGGAACGCGCCGACGTGGTCAAGTCCTATCTGGTCAAGAACTACGCGCTGAAGAACATCGAAACCGTCGGTCGCGCCAGCGAACAGCCGAAGGACACGGCCGACCCGACCAACGCGGTGAACCGGCGGATCGAGTTCGTTCCCGAGTGGTGATCCGATAGCGGGAGCCCGCGGGCCTTATAGACCGCGGCGCCAGAG
>JBGARB010000119.1:0-5465 GCA_044230495.1 Rhodocyclaceae bacterium | reverse complement strand
GGCACCGCCGACTACTACCAGTGGAGCGCGCTGTTGCGCTCGGTGTCGGCGCTGTCGGCCTACCGCAAGATCTACAAGAACACCATCGCGCCGCGGCAGGTGGCCGACCTGCTGATCCTGCGCGCCGACATGCCGCGCTCGCTGGCGATGTGCCTGCAGGAGGTGCATCGGCTGGTCGACGAGCTGGGCGGCCCGCAGGCCGACGAGCTGCGCCGGCAATGCGGCCTGCTCGACGCCGAGCTGCGCTACGGCCGCATCGACGACATCCTCGCCATCGGTCTGCACGAGTACCTCACCAGCTTCCTGCAACGCATCTACGCCATCGGCGACCTGGTGAACACGACGTATTTCTGGAGCTTCGATGGCCGCGAGCATGCCGCCTGATACAGTGGCCGTTTTCGCCACCGGAGATTTTTCGCAATGACCTACTGTGTCGCCACCATGTTCGATGCGGGCATCGTCATGGCTTCCGATTCGCGCACCAACGCCGGCGTGGACAATGTCGCCACGTTCCGCAAGATGAAGATCTTCGAGACGCCCGGCGAGCGCGTCATCGGCATCGTGAACAGCGGCAACCTCGCCATCACGCAGGCGACGCTGAACAAGATCGACGAGGCCGTGCGCCGCCGCCTCGACATCAACGTGCTCACCGTGCCGTCGATGTACGAGGTGGCCGAGCTGATCGGCGTCGCGCTGCGCGACGTGCGCCACCGCGACGGCCCCTACCTGATGCAGAGCAACGTCGATGCCGGCGCCAGCTTCATCGTCGGCGGCCAGATCGCCGGCGAGCCGCAGCGGCTGTTCATGGTCTATGCCGAGGGCAATTTCATCGAGGCCACCGAGGAAACGCCGTATTTCCAGATCGGCGAAACGAAATACGGCAAGCCGATCATCGACCGCGTGATCACGCCGAACATCGACATGGACGACGCCGTCAAATGCGTGCTCGTCTCCTTCGATTCGACGATGCGCTCCAACCTCTCCGTCGGCCCGCCGTTCGACATGCTGTGCTACGCCCGCGATTCGCTGCGCGTGATGCACCTGCGGCGCTTCGAAGAAAACGACACCTATCTGCGCACCATCCGCAAGCACTGGAGCGAGGGCGTCCGCCGCGCCTTCGCCGAGCTGCCGCAGCCGGACTGGATGGAGCCGCCGGCCGGCAACGCATGAGCGCCCGCCGCCGGGCCGCCCGCGCAAGCGCGAATGGGTGGGCACTCCCTCCCGGCCTCCCCCGCCACGCGGGGAAGGTGACTGGTCGGGCTGCCCCTGGGCGGGGCAGCAACGGGACTTGGCCGTGACGATCCGCGTCGCGCTGAACCACCGCACGCGCTACACCTTCGATCGCGCGGTGCGCCTGTGGCCGCACGAGATCCGCCTGCGCCCGGCGCCGCACGCGCGCACGCCGGTGCTGTCGTACTCGTTGCGCGTGACGGCCGAGGGCAGCCCGCACTTCATCAACTGGCAGCAGGACCCGTTCGGCAACTGGATCGCGCGGCTGGTGTTCCCCGAGCCGGCGACGAGCCTCGAGATCGAAGTCGACCTCGTCGCCGAAATGACGGTCATCAACCCCTTCGACTTCTTCGTCGAGGAATACGCCGAGCGCTTTCCGTTCGCCTATCCCGACGGCCTGCGCCGCGAGCTGGCGCCGTATCTCGAGGTCGATGCGCCGGGGCCGCGCCTGTCCGCGTGGGTGGCGGCGGCGCGCGCCGACCTGCTGGCCGCGCCGCGGCCGATCGTCGAGATGCTGGTAGCGCTCAACGGCCGCGCCCACCGTGACATCGGCTACATCGTGCGCATGGAGGCGGGCGTGCAGGCGCCGGAAGAAACGCTCGAACTGGCCCGTGGCTCCTGTCGCGATTCGGCCTGGCTGCTGGTGCAGGCCCTGCGCCACCTGGGCCTGGCCGCGCGCTTCGCGTCGGGCTACCTGATCCAGCTCACCGCCGACGAAAAGGCGCTCGACGGCCCCAGCGGCCCGACGCACGATTTCACCGATCTGCACGCATGGACCGAGGTGTACGTGCCCGGCGCGGGCTGGATCGGCCTCGACCCGACCTCGGGGCTGTTCGCCGGCGAGGGTCACATTCCGCTTGCCTGCACGGCGCAGCCGCAGTCGGCGGCGCCCGTCATCGGCGCCACCGGCGTGTGCGAAACGCACTTCGATTTCGCCATGCAGGTGACGCGCGCGCACGAAGACCCCCGCGTCACCAAGCCCTACACCGAGGCGCAATGGCAGGCGATCGACGACCTCGGCGCGCAGGTCGATGCCGAACTGGTCGCCCACGATGTGCGGCTGACCATGGGCGGCGAGCCGACCTTCGTGTCGATCGACGACATGGAAGGTGCCGAGTGGAACTACACCGCGCTCTCGCCGGCCAAGCATGCGCTTGCCCAGACGCTGCTGCAGCGGCTGGCCGCACGTTCCGCGCGCGGCGCGCTGCTGCATCACGGCCAGGGCAAGTGGTATCCGGGCGAGCCGCTGCCGCGCTGGGCGCTGGGCTGCTGCTGGCGCGCCGACGGCGAGCCGCTGTGGCGCGATCCGGCACTGCTGGCCACCGCCGCCGGCGCCGCCGCGGCAGACGCGTCGCCCGATGCGCTGCGCTTCGTGTGCACCCTGGCGCAGGCGCTCGGCGTCGATGCGCGCTACGCGATCCCCGCCTTCGAGGATGTCGTGCATGCCGTAGGCATCGAACAGGGCTTGCCGACCAACATCGACCCGCTGGCGCTGCCGCTCGACGCCGCCGAAGATCGGCGCCGGCTCTCGCGCCTGCTCGAGCGTGGGCTGGGCCGCGTCGTCGGTTACGTGCTGCCGCTGGCGGCGCTGCCGGCGTCGCCCGCCGGCACGGGCAAGGGCAAGCGCCGTGCCGCCACCACTGGAGTTTGCGCAGGATTCCGTTCCAGCATCTGGCCGCTGCGCCGCGAACATCTCTATCTGCTGCCGGGCGATTCGCCGCTCGGCCTGCGCCTGCCGCTGGCGTCCTTGCCCTGGGTGGCGCCGGCCGACCGCGACATCGATCCGCCGCGCGACCCCTTCGACATCCCCGCCGACCTGCCGGCCGTGGCGCCGCTGCCCAAGGCGCGCGCGCGCAAGGCCAGCGACGGGGACGACGATCCGCGGCGCATCGTGCATACGGCGCTGTGCGTCGAAGTGCGCGGCGGCGTGCTGCATGTGTTCCTGCCGCCGATGACGCGGCTGGAGGATTTCGTCGCACTGACCGACGCCGTCGAGCGCACGGCGGCGGCGCTGGCGCAGCCGCTGCGGCTGGAAGGCTATCCGCCGCCGGACGACCCGCGTCTGGTGCAGTTCAAGATCACGCCGGACCCCGGCGTCATCGAGGTGAACATCCAGCCGGCACGCGACTGGAACGAGCTCAAAGCGATCACCGGCACGCTCTACGCCGAGGCGCGGCTGGCGCGGCTGGGCACCGAGAAATTCATGCTCGACGGCCGCCACACCGGCACGGGCGGCGGCAACCACGTCACGATGGGCGGCGCCACGGCCGCCGATTCGCCGTGCCTGCGCCGGCCCGACCTGTTGATGAGCCTCGTTGCCTACTGGCAGAACCACCCGGCGCTGTCCTACCTTTTTTCCGGCCTTTTCATCGGCCCCACCAGCCAGGCGCCGCGCGTCGATGAAGCGCGCCACGAGAGCCTTTACGAGCTGGAGATCGCCTTCCAGCAGATGCGCGCGCGTCTGGTGCCGGGCGAGGAATCGCTGCAGCCGTGGCTGGTGGATCGCCTGTTGCGCAACCTGCTGGTCGACCTGTCGGGCAACACGCACCGCGCCGAGTTCTGCATCGACAAGCTGTATTCGCCCGACGGCCCGGCCGGCCGGCTCGGGCTGGTGGAGTTCCGCGGCTTCGAGATGCCGCCGCATGCGCGCATGAGCCTGGTGCAGATGCTGCTGCTGCGCGCGCTGGTGGCCCGCTTCTGGCGCACGCCGTGGACGGGCGATCTGGTGCGCTGGGGCACGCGGCTGCACGATGCCTTCATGCTGCCGCATTTCGTCGCCGCCGACCTGCGCGACGTGATGGTCGACCTGCAGCGCGCCGGCTATGCCTTCGACATCGACTGGTTCGCGCCCTTCCTCGAATTCCGCTTCCCGCGCTACGGCACGGTGACCTACCACGGCATCGAGATCGAGCTGCGCCAGGCCATCGAGCCGTGGCACGTGCTCGGCGAGGAGGTCGCCACCGGCGCCACGGCACGCTATGTGGATAGTTCGGTCGAGCGCCTGCAGGTGAAGGTGCGCCACATGCACGATGCCCGCCATGTCGTCACCTGCAACGGCCGCCCGCTGCCGCTGGCCGCCACCGGCGTGCGCGGCGAATTCGTCTGCGGCGTGCGCTACCGGGCGTGGAGCCCGCCCTCGGCGCTGCACCCGACCATCGGCGTGCATACGCCCTTGGTGTTCGATCTCGTCGACGCCTGGTCAGGCCGCGCCATCGGCGGCTGCACCTACCACGTCAGCCATCCCGGCGGGCGCAACTACGACACCTTTCCCGTCAATGCCAACGAGGCCGAGGCACGCCGCCAGGCGCGCTTCTGGCCGCACGGCCATACGCCCGGCCCGCTGCACCTGCGCCGCGAAGGCCGCAACCCCGATTACCCGCTGACCCTCGACCTGCGCCGCGAAGGCCGCAACCCCGATTACCCGCTGACCCTCGACCTGCGCCGCGCGCCGGAGATTCGGCTCGGCGACGAGAGCGCCGACGTACAGGCCGCGCAGGCGCAGCAGTAGCGTTTGCGGGTCGGCGGAGACACGCCAAGCGCCGTGTCGCCATCACTGTGTTTTGCAGCGCCACTGTCCGCTGCGCGTGCCGGCCTCAATCGGCCCGGGGCGCCTTCGCTCGAAGCTTGCGAAATGCATCGATGAACCCGGCATAGTCGGCAAAGTCCTGATGAGCGATGACGAGTCCGTCCTGCATTTGCAGCACGACGACCAAAGGCATGGCCGGCGTGCGGACCGCCTTGTCTTTGCCCACTGTCACCGTCCAGTCGAGCGTACCTTCGTACAGCGCAAACTGATCGGAAAAATAGCTGCGCGTCACGCTTGCCCGCATTTCGGTGATGCTCGCATAAGCGCTGCGGAAATAGGCCAGCACGGCGTCTTTGCCTTGGGCCTGGGTGCCGCCGAACAGGTTGGCTGCGGTCGGGTCGCTCCAGCGGGCCTGCGCATGCAGGTCGCGCCCCAGCCTGTCCCAATCCCGGTCGATATAGGCGGCGAAGTAGCGCTGTGCAATGACGCGCGTTGTCTCGCTTTGCGCGAGGTATGCCGCCTCTTCCGGGGTCAGGGGTGCAACAAGCGCAGAGCTTGACGCCGGCACCGCTCCCGTTGAAGGTCCGGTGGTCTCGTCGGCGAGGGTTGGCGCCGTCGTCCCGAGGCAGCATGCGGCCCACAGGCAAGAGGCATAGGCTTTCATGTCGATGCTCCTGGAGAAGTTGCGGCGAACCGGTAGGGAGTACCG
>JBGARB010000035.1:0-25224 GCA_044230495.1 Rhodocyclaceae bacterium | reverse complement strand
TGGGCATCTGGATATCGAGGCAGACGACATCGGGCTTGAGCCGCAGCGCCATTTCGAGGCCCTGCTCGCCGTTGCTCGCCTCGCCGGCCAGCACCCAGCCTTCGGCGACGAGCATGCCGCGCAGCAACGCGCGCGTCATGTCGTTGTCGTCGACGATCAGAACCCGTCCTTTCACTGAATCGGCGGTCATGGTGGCGCCCGTGCTCCGAATGAATATCCGGTTGCATTGTATATCCGGACGAAATCGGCCCTTTCCGCGAGAATGCCGACCCCGAATGCCGCGTCTAATGCCTTCGCGCCGCGGTCCGCGCGTTGCCTATCGAACCTCCCTGCATGATCCGTCCGTTGCTCCGCCTGATCGCCGTTGCCGCCATCGGTCTGTCCGCCCTCACGGCCTTCGCCCAGGCGCCGGACATGCCGGCGCCGGTCGACCTGAGCGGCGACACCGAGGCGGTCGTCACCATCGACCTCACGACGCCACCCGCCGATCTGTGGCAGCGCATCCGCAACGGCTTTGCGATGCCCGACCTCGAGGATCGCCGCGTCGCGCAGCAGCAGGCCTGGCTGCTCAACCGACCGGCAACGCTGAAGATCGCATTGCAGCGCAGCCGGCGCTATCTGCACCATATCGTCGAGGAGCTCGAAAAGCGCGGCATGCCGACCGAGCTGGCCCTGCTGCCGGTGATCGAAAGCTCCTACAACCCGCAGGCCTACTCGCATGCCCGGGCGCTGGGCATGTGGCAGTTCATCCCATCGACCGGCAAGAACTACAACCTCAAGCAGAACTGGTGGCTCGACGAGCGCCGCGACATCCTCGCGTCGACCAGCGCCGCGCTGGATTACCTGCAATACATCTACCAGCTTAGCGGCGACTGGCATCTGGCGCTGGCCTCCTACAACTGGGGCGAAGGTGCGGTGGCGCGCGCGGTGGCAAAGAATCAGGCCAGGGGCCTGCCGACCGACTACCTGTCGCTGAAGGTGCCCGAAGAAACGCGCTACTACGTGCCCAAGCTGCAGGCCGTGAAGAACATCATCGCCCAGGCGGCACAATTCGGCTTCGACCTCGAACCGATCCCCAACGCGCCGTACTTCGGCACCGTCGATGTGGCCGACCACCTCGACGTGCGTACCGCCGCCGACCTCGCCGGCATTCCGCTCACCGAGTTCATCGCGCTGAACCCGGCCTACAGCCGGCCGGTCATCCCCGGCACCGGCGACAACCCGCTGGTGCTGCCGGCGGACAAGGTGCAGCACTTCCTCGACAACCTGCGTGCGCACGCCGAGGCCAACAAGCCGCTGTCGAACTGGCAGTTGCACACGCTGGCGCCAAAGGAAACGCTCGACCGCGTGGCCAAACGCCACGGCATTCCGGTCGCCCGCCTCAAGCAGCTCAACGGCATCGGCAAGCGCACCAAGATCGCCGCCGGTATGACACTGCTGATCCCGGGGCGCGATGTCGTGCAGGCCGATACGCTGGCGGCGGCATTGCCGCGGACGCCGGAGGCCGCACCGCGCAAGCCGCGCGCGGTCAAGGGCAAGTCGCGCGTCGCCGCGCGCAGCGTGAAACCGCGCGCCGTCGCCAAGGCGCCCTCGGGTGCCGGCCAGCGCGCGACCAAGAAGGCCGCGCGCAAGTAGATCAGATCAGGCGGCCGCCATCCAGGCGCAAGACGCGACCGCAGCGCGCCGCCAGCTCGGCGTCGTGGGTCACCAGGATCAGCGTCGTCGCCAATTCGGCATTCATCGCGAACATCAGGTCGATGATCCCCTGTCCGGTGGCCGAATCCAGATTGCCCGTGGGCTCGTCCGCCAGCAGCAGCCGCGGTCGCGGCGCGAAGGCGCGTGCCAGCGCCACGCGCTGCTGTTCGCCGCCCGACAGGTGCTTCGGGTAGTGGTCCATGCGCTCGGCCAGCCCGACGCGGGCCAGCATGGCGGTGGCCGCCGGGCGCGCTTCGGCGAGGCCGGCCAGCTCCAGCGGCAGCATGGTGTTTTCCAGCGCGGTCAATGACGGCAGCAACTGGAACGACTGGAACACGAAGCCGAGCAGGCGACCGCGCAATGCCGCCGCGCCATCTTCGTCGAGCGCTGCCAGGTCGTGTCCATCGAGGCGCACGCTGCCGGCGGTCGGCCGGTCGAGGCCGGCCATGAGCCCGAGCAGCGTCGACTTGCCGGAGCCCGATGCGCCGATGATCGCCACCGACTCGCCGGCTTGCACCGAGAAGCTCACGTCGTGCAGAATCGTCAGCGACGATTTGCCGTCCAGCCCGATGGGCACGCGCTTGCCCAGTTCCCTGACTTCGATCACCGGTTCCGTCATGTTGTCTTCGTTTCGTTCAATGCTGCGCCTGCTGGCGCTGTCGTGGTTCGCATGGGCTGCCGGCGCCGCATCGGCGGCACCGCGTACCGTCCTGGTGTTCGGCGACAGCCTCTCGGCCGGGTTCGGCATCGCGGCAGCGCAGGCCTGGCCGGCGTTGCTCAACCGCCAGCTCGCCGAGGCCAACCGCTATGCCGTCGTCAATGCCAGCATCAGCGGCGAAACGAGTGCCGGCGGGCGTGCCCGGCTGCCGCGCGCGCTGGCCGAGTTCCGCCCCGCGGTGGTCGTGCTGGCACTGGGCGCCAACGACGGCCTGCGCGGCCTGCCTCCGGCGCAACTGCAGGACAATCTCGTGCAGATGGTGCGGGATGCCAGGAAGGCCGGCGCGCGCGTGCTGCTGGTCGGCATGCGCCTGCCGCCGAACTACGGCGCAGAGTACAACACGGCGTTCGAGGCGGCATTCGCGCATGCCGCGCGACGCGAACGCGTGCCGCTGCTGCCCTTCCTGCTCGAACCGATCGCCGCCGATGCGACGGCCTTCCAGGCCGACCGGCTGCATCCGGTCGCCGACGTGCAGGGCCGCTTGCGCGACCACGTGCATCGGGCGTTGCGGCCGTTGCTCGAATAGCCGATTAGCGGACATGCAACGCCGGCTCGCCATCGTGCAGCCGGCCGATCACGCAGGCCGGCGCGAAGCCGGCCGCATGCAGCACGGCCAGCACCTCCGCTGCGACGTCCGCCGCACAGGCCACCAGCAGGCCGCCGCTGGTCTGCGGGTCGGAGAGCATCTGCGCCTGCCAGGGCGGCGCATCCGCGGCCAGATGCAGCGCGCCACCGTAGCTGTCGAGGTTGCGCCTCGACGCGCCGGTGACGATGCCGGCTTCGACATGCTGGCGCGCGATGTCGATCAACGGCAGGTCGGCAAAACGCACGGTGGCAGCCAGATGCGAGCCGCGGCAGATTTCGAGCAAATGACCGGCGAGGCCGAAGCCGGTGACGTCGGTGATCGCATGGACGCCGTCGAGCCCGCCGAGCGCGGCGCCGGGCGTGTTCAGGCGCGTCGTCCAGTCGAGCATGCGGCCGTAGCCGTCGGCGTCGAGCAGGCCTTTCTTCAGCGCGGCCGAGAGGATGCCGATGCCCAGCGGCTTGGACAGGATCAGCACGTCGCCGGCGCGCGCCGCGCAGTTGCGCTTGACGCGCGCCGGATGCACCAGGCCGACGCCGACGAGGCCGTAGATCGGCTCCAACACGTCGATCGAAGGCCGCCGGCCAGCGGAATCCCCGCGGCATGACAGACCTGCTGGCCGCCGGCGAGGATGGCGCGGATGACATCGACCGGCAGCTTGTCGAGCGGCATGCCGACGATGGCCAGCGCGAAGATCGGCCGCCCGCCCATGGCGTAGACGTCCGACAGCGCGTTGGTCGCGGCAATGCGGCCGAAGTCGCGCGGATCATCGACGATGGGCGTGAAGAAGTCGGTCGTGACGACCACTGCCTGCTCGTCGTTGAGGCGATACACGGCCGCATCGTCGGCGGTTTCGACGCCGACCAGCAAGTCGGCAGGCAGGATGCCGGGCGGCACATCGGCGAGTAGTTGCGAGAGCACGGCCGGCGCGATCTTGCAGCCGCAGCCGCCACCGTGGGAGAACTGGGTCAGGCGAATCGGAGAATCGGTCATGGGCCCGTCGGTCCGGTCGTTAAAATGGGTTCCCACCGGCCAATCGGCGGAACCCATGTCGCTCGCCACGTTAACACAACTCGCCGATTTCGATACCGTCATCGACGCACGCTCGCCGGCCGAATTCGTCGACGACCACCTGCCCGGCGCGATCAGCTGCCCGGTGCTCGACGATGCCGAGCGCGCCGAGGTCGGCACGCTGTACAAGCAGGTGTCGCCTTTCGACGCGAGGAAACTCGGCGCCGTGCTCGTGGCACGCAACATCGCGCGCCACGTCGAACAGCTGTTCGCCGACAAGCCGCGCGACTGGCGCCCGCTGGTCTATTGCTGGCGCGGCGGCCAGCGCAGCGGCGCCTTCACGCACGTGCTGCGCGAGATCGGCTGGAAAGCGGCGCGCCTGGCGGGCGGCTACAAGACCTGGCGGGCGCATGTCATCGAAAGCAACGAGGCGCTGCCTGCGCGCCTGCGTTTCGAGGTCATCGCCGGGCCGACGGGCAGCGCCAAGAGCCGCCTGCTCGATGCGCTCGCGGATGCCGGCGAACAGGTGCTGCATCTGGAGCGGCTGGCGGCGCACAAGGGCTCGGTGCTGGGTGATCTGCCCGGCGAGCCGCAACCTTCGCAGCGGCGCTTCGAGTCGCTGCTCTGCGCGGCGATGCAGGGCTTCGATCCGGCGCGGCCGGTGTTCGTCGAAAGCGAGAGCCGACGCATCGGTCGCGTGCATCTGCCCGGTGCGCTGATCGAGCGCATGCGCGCAGCGCCCTGCCATGTCGTCGATGCGCCAGCCGCGGTACGCGCCCGCTATCTCGTCACCGATTACGACTACGCCACGGCGGACACGGCCTGGCTGCTGGCGCGACTCGACGCATTGCGCGAACTGCACAGTCGCGAAACGCTGGCGCATTGGCAAGCGCTGGTCGAAGGTCGGGCATTCAACGCGTTGGCGACTGAACTCCTCGAGCGCCACTACGACCCGCTGTATCGTCGCTCGCAACGAGAGAACTTCGCACAGGCGTCGGCGCACCCGCCGCTGCTCGCATCCACGCTGGATGCCGACGGCATCGCCGCGCTGGCGGCCGCCGTACGAATACGCGCCGTCCCGCCACCACTGTAGTTTGCGGCGCTTGCCGTCAGTACAGCACGGCGCTCCAGCGGCCGCTGCGCGTCAGCGCGCGGCGCATGTCGAGCCATGCGTCGACCGATCCGGCGGCGACGGCGAGCCCCTTCTCGACGGCCGGCAGCATGTTCTCGGTGCCGGCGATGTACAAGTGCGTCGCCGGGTCTTGCAGCAGCTCCCAGACTTCCGCGGCATGCTGGGCCAGCACCTGGTCGAGCGCCACGGGTGCGTCGAGCGCCGGACGCGGGCTGACGGCCTGGAAGGCCTTGAACGTGGGCTGGTCGAAATACAGCGCGAGATCGCTGTTCTCGTCGTTCAGGTAGAGCATGTCGAGGCCGCTTCGGGCACCGTAGAAAAGCCTCACCTTGCCTTTCCATCCGCCCACCTTTTCGTAGATCAGGCGCACCAGCCCGCGGAAGGGCGCGATGCCGGTGCCCATGCCGATCATCAGCAGGTTGGCATGGCGATCGTCGGGCATCGCGAACGGATAGCTCACCGGCCCCATGAATTCGACGGCCTCGCCATGCCGCAAGTCGCACAGGAAGTTGGACGCCGTGCCGGGATAGCGCTCGCCGTTGAACTCGTCGACGTAATGGCAGCGGCGCACGCAGATGGCGAATTCCGTTGTCTCACCGCGTCCGGGGTCGACGTCCATGATCGAGTAAAGCCGGGCGTGGTGACGGGCGCCGAACTGGCCGGGCGCCAGCACGCGGATGCAACTGCCGACATCGCCCTTGAAATCGCCGCCGGCGCGGAAAACGAGATGACGCACTTCGGTGGCGGCCTCTGGCGTGATGCGGCGCGAGGCGGTCAGGGTCGCGGTGTGGATGCGGTTGTCGTGGGTGGTCGGTTGCATGGAAGTTCCCCGAACTATGGGTCAGTGGGTGGGACCGTCGCAGGCATCGCCATGGCAGCCGCAGCTGCCGCAGCCGGCCTTGCGGAACGGACCCAGCCGCGGATGGCGCGCCGCGAAGGCGCGATACAGGAGGTCGACGGCGATGCCGCCGAACAGCACGATGAAGATCAGCACGATGGTGGTCGCATAAATCCGCATGGTCAGCCCCCGAGCCCGGCAAAGCCCATGAACGACAGCGACAGGATGCCGGCGAGCATCAGCGACAATGCCGTGCCCTGGGCGACCTCGGGCACGGTCGACAACTGCAGCCGTTCGCGCACGCTGGCCATCAGCACCAGCGCCAGCGTGAAACCGGCACCGCCGCCGATGCTGAAGACCACCGACTGCACGAGGTCGTATTCGCGCGCGGTCTGGAACAGCGCGACGCCGAGCACCGCACAGTTCGTCGTGATCAGCGGCAGATAGATGCCCAGCGCGCGAAACAGCGCCGGGCTGTACTTCTTGAGCACCATCTCGACGAGCTGCACCGCCGAGGCGATGATGACGATGTACGAAATCAGACGCAGGAACTCGAGATGGAACTGCGCCAGCAGCAGGTTCAGGCCGTAGGCGCACAGCGAGGCCACCAGCATGACGAAGGTCGTGGCGATGCCCATCGGCAGCGCCGTGTCGAGCTTGCCCGAAACACCGAGGAAGGGGCACAGGCCGAGGAACATCGCCAGCACGAAGTTGTTGGCGAGCAGAGCATTAACGAAAATCTGGAATGCCGATTCAGACATGGCCGGTCACCTCCGCGAGGCGGCGCTGCTTGCGCCGCTCCATCCACGCAAAGAATAGCAACCAGCCGCCGAGCACGAAGAAGCCGCCGGGCGGCAGCACCATGATGACCCAAGGCTGAAAGTCTGCACCAAACAGTGCCAGACCGAACAGGGTGCCGTTGCCGAGGATCTCGCGGACGACACCGAGCGCCAGCAAGCCGATGGTGAATCCGGCGCCCATGCCCGCGGCATTGACCATCGCCGTTGCCGGCGGGTGCTTGGCGGCGTGGGCTTCGGCGCGACCGAGGATGATGCAGTTGACGACGATGAGCTGGATGAACGCGCCGAGCGCATCGTAGAGCGCCAGGCTGATGGCCTGGATAGCGTAGTCGACGGCGGTGACGAAGGTAGCGATGATGACGATATAGACGGCGATGCGCACTTCCTTCGGCGTCAGCTTGCGCATCAGCGAAACGAGGCCGCACGAGCAGACGAGCACGAAGGTGGTGGCCACGCCCATCGACACCGCATTGATCGCCGACACGGTGACGGCCAGCGTCGGACACATGCCGAGCACCATCACGAAGACCGGGTTCTGCTGCCAGATCCCTTCCATGATTTCGTCCCACATGCCTGACGCCGGATTGCCGCTCATGATTTCCTCAACTGGTCGAGATGCGGTGCCAGGCGCGGCAGCAACTGCTGCGCCGAATCGTTGATCGCCTTGCCGACGGCGCGCGAGGTGATCGTCGCGCCGGCAATCGCGTCTACCTGCCAGGCATCGGTCTTGGTGCCGTGCTTGACGGTCTTCACGTCGTTCGCCAGCGCCTTCAGCTCGGCATTGAGCTTGACGTCGAGGGCGACGAAGTTTTTCAGGAAGGCGGGGTCGGTGATGATCTTGTCGCCGATGCCCGGCGTCTCGCGCATCGACACGACGCCGATGCCAACCACGCACTGGCAGGCCGGCGAATAGCCGTACATGATGCGCACCGTGTCGGCGTAGCCCTTGGCGCCGCCTTCGGCGGCAATGCCCGCGAGTTGGCCGTCGGCGTCGAACGTGGCATAGAAGCCGACCCCCGCGGCACTTTCCGCGGCTGCCGCGGCGGCGTCTCTGGGCTTCACCGTGCCGTCGGCCAGTGCGACGTACTCGACGACCGTCTTCGCTGCCGGGATGACCTTGAATATTGCCCGTTCGAGCGCTTGCCGTTTGTTGGCGGCGACGGCATCGAAGGTCAGCTGGTAGGCGCCGACGATGACCAGCCCACAGATCGTCGACACCAGGCCCAGCGTGCGGATCAGCGCGATGTTCGATGTCGCCGGCGGTGGCGGCGGCGCGCTCGGCGTCGTTACCGCGGCGGGCACCGGCACGATCGGAATGACCGGTTTCTCAGTCATGGCATTCCCCCCGCCGCCCTTGCCGCGCAAGGGGGGTGACGACGGTTCGCCGCTGCGCGGCTCCGCGATTCAGGCGACGACCGCCTTGGGTCGGCCCGGCGGCGCGCGCTCATCGCTTGTCCCTTTGCTGCACGTCGCCGTCGCGCGAGATGTATCCCGGGTGCAGCGGATAGGATGCGGCGCGCCGCGACTTCTTCGACGCCGATTTGCCGAAGGGCACGGGCTGGGTGATGCGTTCGATCAGCGGCGTCGCCGCGTTGCCGAGCAGGATGGCATACATCACGCCTTCGGGCAGGCCGCTGTAGTAGCGGATCACCACCGTCAGCAGTCCGATCAGCGCGCCATACACCCACATGCCGCGCGGCGTCACCGGCGAGGTCGCCATGTCGGTCGCCATGTACACGGCGCCGAGTACCAGACCGCCGGAGAACAGCATGAAGAACGGATTCGGATAACGCACCGGGTCGATGCCGAACAGGATCCAGGCCGTCATCGCCGCGCTGCCGAGGATCGCCGTCGGGATCCGCCAGTCCATGTAGCGGCGAGCGGCGAGATAGGCGCCGCAGACGAGGATGAGCAGCGGTGACGGGCCGACGGCCATGTGTCCGGACAAGGAAGTCAGCAGTTCGCCGGCACCGGCGACAACGCCGTCGAACTTCCATTTCGCCAGCGGCGTCGCGCCGGCCAGCGCATCGAGGTTCATCGCGTGCAACCAGGCCGCGGTATCGGCCGGCTTCATCAGCGGCAGGGCCAGCGACGAAGGAATGAACTCGGTGGCGCGCCCGGCAAGGAAGGACGGCGTGTAGCTGGCGATGGCCGTGGGGAACGCCGCCTGCACGAAGGCGCGGCCGACCAGCGCCGGGTTGAAGACGTTGAAGCCGATGCCGCCGAACAGCGCCTTGCCCAGCGCGATGGCGACGAAGCCGGACACCGCGCCCATCCACAACGGAAATCCCGGCGGCAGCGTCAGTGCGAGCAGCAGGCCGGTGATGACGGCCGACCAGTCGCCGATATGCCCCGATTGCGTGCCGGTGCGCACGAACACCCGCTCCGTCCACAGGCAGGTGCCGGTGACGACGGCCAGCGATGCCAGTGCCGATATGCCGTATTGGTAGATGAAAAACGCGCACACCGGCAGCAGCGACACCACCACCTGGCGCATGATGCGTTCGACGGTGCGTGGTCCGCGCAGATGCGGCGCAGAGCGGATTTCGATACTCGCACTCATGCGGACACTCTTTCGCGCAACACCTGTTTGGCGATGCGGAACTGTTGCACCAGCGGGATGTTCGACGGGCAGACGTAGGTGCAGCAGCCGCACTCGAAGCAGTCGCCGAGATGGAACTGCGCGCCCATGGTCTCGTACTCGCGCTTGGCCGCCAGCATGCCAAGCGTCGACGGGTTGAGGCCCATCGGGCACGATTCGACGCATTCGCCGCACTTGATGCACGGATAGACGCGCCGGTCTTCCTGCGCCGTGAAGTCCTCGCCGCGGAACACCAGCACGCCGGACACGCCCTTGGTGATCGGCACATCGAGCGAGGCGGCGGACTGCCCCATCATCGGCCCGCCAAGGATGATCTGCCGCGAATCGGCCGGCGCGCCGGCGTAGTCGAGCACGAACTGCAACGGCGTGCCCAGCGGCATGCGGTAGTCGCCGGGCCGCGCGACGCCCGGCCCGGTGACCGTGACCACGCGCTCGGTGAGGCCGCGCCCGGCAGGCAGCAAATGGCCGAGCGCCGCCAGCGTACCGACGTTGTTGACCACCATGCCCAACGACACCGGCAGCGCACCGGACGGGATTTCAACGCCGAACAGGGCCATCAGCAACATCTTCTCGGAGCCCTGCGGATACTTGGTCGGCACCGCCTCGACGAAGATGTCGGCGTCGCCGGCGGCGTCGATCGCCTGCTGGATCGCGGCCACTGCCATCGGCTTGTTGTCCTCGACGCCGACGATGGCGCGCACGGCGCCGGTGGCACGCATCGCGATGCGGATACCCTTGAGCAGCGACGGCGCTTCTTCGATCATCACGCGATGGTCGCAGGTCAGGTAGGGCTCGCATTCGCAGCCATTGACCACCAGCGTATGCACCTGCGCCTGCTTCGGCACCGTCAGCTTCGCATGCGTGGGAAACGCCGCGCCGCCCAGGCCGACCATGCCGCTATCCCAGATGGCCTGCAGCAATTCCTGCCCATTTGCGCCGTCCAGATCCGCGGGACGCCCCCAGAGGTCTTCCTGCGTTGCGCCCGGATGCGTGCGGATGACGATGGACTCGACCCACGGACCGCGCGCCGACGGCCGCAACTCGACGGCTTCGACGATGCCGGTCGCCGGCGCGTGGTGCGGCACGGACAGCCATTCGTCGCTGCTTGCGATCGGCTGCCCGCGTACCACCTCCTGCCCGACGCGCACGATTGCCTTCGGCGTCTTGCCAATGTGTTGCGAGAGCGGCACGACAAGCCTCGGTGCGAACGGCAGGCGGCGGATGGGCCGGTCGGCGGTCACTTCCTTGCGTGCCGGCGGGTGCACGCCGCGCTGGAAGGCTTCGCCGCGCAGGTAGTGGATGAGCTTCATGTTGGCGGCGCCCGTCGTGGTTCAGTTGAACTTGGCGGCACGGGCGATCAGCTTGTCGATGCCAGGCTCGGCCATGTTCCAGGGCGTGCCCGGATGCAGGCAGCCGGCGGTGCACTTCTCGGCCGCCTTGACGATGTCGGCGAACTTGCCGCCCTTGGCATTGATGACGATGGCCTGCTTGACATCGTTGTAAGCGAAAACCTTCGGCGCAATCGTGGTGCATTCGTCGCAGGCCGTGCATTCGGGCGACTCGATCCACACCGGCTCGTAGCCGTCGGCCGCTGCCGCGAGCGGCATGACGGCAACGGTAGCGCCGTCGGCCAGCGGGCTGCCGGCCGGCGCACCGCCCAGTCCGAGGCTGGCCGAGACGCGCGCGATCAGGTCGGCACGCACCTGGTCCGCGATCGCCGCGGCATCGGCGGTGGACCGGCCGATGCCGGCGATGTCCTGCAACTGCTTCCAAAAATTCAGGCGCTCCTCGCAGGCGCGCACCAGCTCCGCAGCCACCAGCAGGCGGATCAAGGCGTTCTTTCTATCGACCGCCCAGATGTAGGGGAACTTGCCTTCGCGCTCGTCGGCGTCGAGCTTGAGGAAGTCCGCCAGCATCACCATGTCGTCGTTCCAGGTCTCCGGCGGCGCCTTGCGGAAGTGCTTGAGGAAGCGCGCCTCGCTGGCGGCGAAGTCGGCGAAAGTGACCGGCAGTTCCATCGTCTTCTGCACGCCATCTTCGACGTACTTCAGCGGGTAGGTGGGCCAGTCGTCCTCGATGGCCGGATTGCCCTCGATGCTGACGCATTCGCTGAATGTCGTGCCGGCATCGGGATCGAAGCGGAACAGCGGATAGGCGCGCCCCTCGACCGCCAGCTTGCTCTGGTCGACGGTCTTGTCGTCGCCGACGCCATGCTCCGGCGGGCAGACGGCATAGATGTTGAACAGCGCCGGGCGCCGGCTGTTGAGACCGTCGATATAGCTCTCGAGCAGGTGCGTGACATGCGCGACGGTGCCGGACATCACGTAGGACGTGCGGTGCGCCATGCCGATCAGCGAGATTTCCTTGCGCGTCTCCTGCTTGCCGCGCTGGGCTGCGCCGAACGGCGCCATGTCCGACACCTGGCCGATGAAGCCCGAGGTGCAGGCCTGGCCGCCGGTGTTCGAGTACACCTGCGTATCGACCACCAGCACCTTGATCGGCATGCCCGACATCAGCGCGCGCGAGAGGTTCTGGAAGCCGATGTCGTACATCGCGCCGTCGCCGCCCAAGCTCACCACCGGCGGGCTGAGCAGCCACTCGTCGGCACTGAAATCGTGCCATGTGAAGCGGCGGAAGAAGTCGTCGTCGCGATCCGGCAGGTAGTCGCCGGCCAGCTCCTTTTCGGCGATGCGCACGGTCTTGAAACCCTCGGCCATCTTCGCCATGTGCCCCTCGAAGATCCCCATCGCGACGGACGGCGAATCCTGGAACAGATGCGAGGTCCACGGGAAAGGATACGGGTGATACGGGTAGGTCGAACCCCACACCGACGTGCAGCCGGTCGAGTTGACGATGCCCATGTCCGCGCGGCCCCGTCGCGTCGGCCCTTCGACGTAACGCCAGCGCAGGTCCTTGAGCTTCTCGAGCAGTTGCGCCGTGAGCTTGACCCACCTCGGGTCCAGCGGCTGCGAGGGCTTGCCTTCGGTGAGTTTGGCGGCCAGGCTCGACAACGTGAGGTCGTTGTCGCCGGTGGCGTCGACCGCGGACATCACGGCCGTCGTGTTGGTCAGGTCGACGTTTGACGCCAGCTTGATGCGCATGTGCTGCTCGAGCCGGATGATGAGGTCGTCAAGACGTTCGACGAAGGCCTTGACGCGCGGTTGCATCAGCGCCGAAACGGTCGACGTGAACAGGTGGATCGCGGTCTTTTCGCCGCAGCCCAGGCACGCACCGTCGCCGCAGTTCATCGACTGGTAGTTGCGCTTGTCGAGTAGCAGCGTGTCGAGCGCACCGATCTTCTCGTCGAGGTCCTCGATGCGGCTGAATTCCTTCGGTGTGGTCGGCAGTTCGAGCCACAGCTTCCAGTCGCGACGCAGGCGCTCGACGGAATCGTCTGTCTGCGTCACCATCTTCAGCGCGTCGTCCTCGCACACCTTCACGCACAATGCGCAGGCCTTGCAGGTGTAGGGATTCACGGTGATCGAGAACAGACCGCCGCTGCCCTTGGCCTTCTTTTCCTTCTGCTGCCAGTAGGGCTTGGTCGCCGAGAACTGGAAGCCGGCGAGTTGCACCTGCAGCAAGGTGAATTCGGCCGACAGCCCTGCGCGTTCCGCGGTCGGCGCCTCGGCGACGACTTCGCCCATCGCGCGGTCGATCAGCGGACGCACGGCGCCGCCTTCGCGTTCGATCAGCGCGCGCAGCTTCTTCTCGGCGCTGCGTACCGCACGGCGCAGGTAGCGCGTCGGCGTGCCGCCGGTTTCGACGCGATTGATCGCGGTATTGAACATGTCGGCGATGCTGGTGACCAGCCCGGGGATCGCGGAGTCGGGGCAGGCCGTGTAGCAGTTGCCGCAGGCCGTGCAGTTTTCCGCAATCCACACCGGATGCTCGAAGCGGATGCCCGTCATGTCGCGGAAGACGCCGGTGGCCGCGGGCACCAGCGAAGCGCCGATGAACGGATCGACGAGGTTGTCCGAGCCCTTGCCGGTGGCATAGAAATGCCCGGTCTGCTCCCAGAAGCGATGCAGGTCGGCCACCTTCGGCAGGCTGCGCGCATCGCCTTCCGGCATTTCGCGCAACATCAACGGCAGGCCGGCGTCGCGCGGTGCGGCGGATTTCTGCCCGCCGCCGATCTCCTTGTCGGTGATCTCGGTCAGCTCGATGAAGCCGCGGCGGACGACCTTCAGGTTGTTCTCGACCACCGCGCGACCCTTGCCGCCGAACTTCGATTGCAACTGGTCCTCGATGGCCTTGAACAGCGTTTCCTCCGAGAGGTTCGCATTCTTCATCAGCGGCGATGCGGCGAAGAACGCCCCCTGGAAGGCGATGCCCTGCATGCGCAGTTGCAGCTCGGCCGAGCCGGCTTCCTCGCGGGCGATCTTGAAGGCGTCGATGTAGAAGACGCGGATGTCGTTATCGACGATGAATTTCTGCGCCCACAGCGGGAAGTTCGCCCACGTCTGTTCGCCCAGGTTCGACTGGATGATGAAGGTGCCGCCCTTCTTCAGGCCGGACAGCGGATTCGAGTGACCGAACACCGCCGGATCGGGCGAGAGCACGACATCGACGAAGAGATATTCGCAGCTCAGGCGGATCGTCTCGGGCGCCGCCGACAGATAATAGGTCGTCGGCTGGCCTTTTTTTTCGGAGCCGTATTTCGGGTTGGCCTTGATGTCCCAGCCGAGCAGCTCGAACAGCGTGACGGCGAGGTTTTTGCCTGTGGTGATGGCACCCCAGCCGCCCACCGAGTGCATGCGCACGGTGACCGCACCCTTGGGCAGCAGGTTGGGGTTTTCCGAGCCGCGCACGGCCATGGCGCCGATTTGCGGGTATTTCTCGAGCAGATCCTGCTGGTGTATTTCGTCCTTCGGGTTCAACGGATCGCGGACGAAGTCGATCGACAGATAGTAGAACCGTCGCTGCGTGCCTTCGGGCAACATGTTCTCGATGGCGCCGATCAGCGCCTCCGGCTGAAGGTCGCGCGAGCCGAGGCCGTAGCAGCCCGAATACAGCCGCGGCATGTCTGCGGCGGCATAGGCGGCATAGCCCGCATACGGCAAATCGCCACCCTGGGCGCCTGCGCCGGCGAGTCCGTTCTCGAGGCACTTGGTCAGCGTCGAGCGCACCTCGCGCATCAGCGGCAGGTCTTCGGCCAGCGGCTGGTCGGTGCGTTCGAGCACCGCGACGCCTTTGCGCCCCTTGAGCAGCGGGCCCAGACGATCGCCCGGGAACGGCCGGAACATGGTGATGTTGACCACGCCCACTTTCAGCTTGCGCGTCTCGCGCAGGTAGTCGGCCACCGCCTCTGCCTGCATCAGCATGCTGCCCTGACCGAGGATCACGTACTCGGCGTCCTCCATGCGGTATGCGGCAACGCGGCTGTAGCGGCGCCCGGTGAGGCCGGCGTATTCGGCCATGCAGTCGTCGGTGATCTGCGCAATGTGGTCGAAGAAATACGGCCGCTGGCCCGCCGTGGCCTGCATGTAGGCGTCCTGGTTCTGCACCGAACCGGACAGCAGCGGCATGTCCACATCCCAGATCGCCGGCACGCGCCGCCGCTTCGGCCCATAGAGCATCTGTTGCGCCGGCGTCGGCGTGTCGATGAGGTCGTCCGGCTTGCCGAGGAACTCGCGCACCAGTTCGCGCTCCGGCAGCAGCGCCGATTCGATCAGGTGTGTGGTCAGGAAGCCATCCTGGCCGACGATGGCCGGCGTCAGCGACAGCTCGGCCACCTTGCGCGCGATCAGGTTCAGGTCGGCGGCTTCGGTGGCATTCTTCGCCATCACCTGGACAAAGCCGGTGTCGTCGATGCAGTGGTAGTCGTCATGGCCGGCGTGCACATTCAATGTCGCCTTGGTGATGGCGCGGCAGCCCATGTTGAGCACGTAGGGCAGGCGCTTGCCGACCGCCGCGTAGAGCGACTCGTGCATGAAGGCGACGCCCTGTCCGGACGAGAAGTTCACGGCCCGCAGGCCGGTCATCGACATGCCGGCGGTGACGCCTGCAGCGGCGTGTTCCGATTCCGGCTCGATAAAGACCAACGGCTTGTCCGAGATGTTGAGGTGCCCTGCCGCCACGGCCTCCGCCCAGAACTCGCCCATCTGGGTCGATGGCGTGATCGGGTACGCGCCCGCCGCATCTGAGGCCTCGCGCTCGACGTGGATGACCGCCGTGTTGCCGTCGACGGCGTCGCGCACGCCGGGATACTTGATCGCCTTGGCCGTTTCGCCGCCGCCTCCACCGCGCTCGAACAGCTTGAGTTCCTTGAGCTTGTTCAACATGACCGTCTCCCAGGTTGCTTCAGTTCCGCATCGGCAACGCTTCGCGGCGCAGGATGCGCTTGGCCTCGTTGCCCTTCGCCGGCATGTCCGGCTTGTCGAACCAGACGATGGCGCCGGTCGGGCAGCGGTCGATGACCTCGCGCCGCGCCATGTGGTTGCCTTCGTAATTCACTTTGGCCAGAAAGCCGTCGAGCTTCATCAGGCCGGGCGCTGCATCGGCCACGCACTTGCCGCAGGCCGTGCACGCCACTTCGCAGGACGCCTCGGCGGTATCGCCGTCGGCCTGGTTGCGGCAGGCCACCCAGAGCTGGTGGCTGACCGGTTGCAGCGTGTAGAGCTGCTTCGGGCAGACCTCGACGCAATCGCCGCAGGCCGTGCATTTGTCGGCCTCGACATGCGGCAGCCCGTGGCGGTCCAGGTGGATGGCGTCGAAACCGCACACCACTTCGCAGTCGCCCAGGCCCAGGCAACCCCATGCGCATTCCTTGCCGCCGCCGCCGACAACGGCTGCGGCACGACAGGTGCGCAGGCCGGCATAGCGGGCGCGCAGGAAGGCCACATGATCGCCGCCGGCGCAGGCCAGCCGGGCGACGCGCTTTTCCACATTGCCGGCATCGACGCCGAGCAAGTGGGCGATGTCGTCGCGCTGCTGCGGCGAACTCACGGTACATTGCGCCGGCGCGACCTCGCCAGCGACGACCTTTTCGGCGAAATTGCGGCAACCGGGCTGGCCGCAGGCGCCGCAGTTCGACTTCGGCAGGAGTTCCTCGACCTCGCCGATCCGCGGGTCTTCGAAGACGTAGAGCTTGCGGTTGGCGAAGGCCAGCAGCCCGGCCAAGGCAACGCCCAGCGCCGCCATGAAGGCACCGGAGTACGCCAGCGTCGAAAATCCGTCCATCATTCCTCGTCAGTCACGCACACGGCAAGACACCCTGATCCGTGACCCGCATCACGGTTCCCGACAAATGCCGGGCCATCCGGTGCCCCACCGCGCCTTGTGCGCGCCAGCGGAGTGCCTGCGTTGCGGCCGGGGATACCCGGCCCGACGGTCGGGCGACGAGATCGATTTGTGCCCGCAGGGCACGCCGCCGGTTGCGCCGGAGGCGTGTGACAAGGCCAGCATAGAAAGCCTACTGACGATGTGGTTAGAACTTACTTATGGTGCGAGAAGCGCACCAACTAGGTGATCCGGTGCGTACCGTGCGCCGTCCCGCCACCACTGTAGTTTGGGCTGGCGCTACGGCAGGCGGCTGGATGACGCTCGTGCGGCACAGATGCGCTGGACCATTGCCGGGCGCGGGCTGCTGACCTCGCCCTGTTCGAAGGCGACGATGCGCAAGCGCGGGCGCATCAGGTCCAGCAACTCGCCCGGACGCAACAGGAAGGCCGGGTTGGCAGGTTTGCCAAAGCGCTCGTTGCCGACCATGAAGGTCTCATAGATCAGTACGCCGCCGGCTTCCAGCAGCAGCATCAGCGAGGGCAACAGCGGCCGCCAGAGATAGTTGGTAACGACGATGCCGTCAAAGGCCTCGCCGTGGAACGGCCAGCCGCCGGCCTCGAGGTCGGCCTCGCGGATCGTGATGCCGGGTATGTCGGTCAGCGCCGCCAACGCCACGGTGTCGCGATCGACGGCATCGACGCGCAGCCCCATGCCGGCAAGCAGGCGCGCGTGGCGACCACGCCCGCAAGCCAGATCGAGCACGCGGCCGCCGGCGGGAATCAAGGGCGCAAAGCGCGCCACCCACGGCGAGGGTGGCGTGTCGGCGGTATCGATTGGGGCCGGGCTGGACATGGTCTGCCGCGATTATGGTCGGCGGCGTATGATTTCGGCCCAAATGAATCCCCCGCCCTCCTCCGCCGGCACTGCGCCGAAACGGCCGCGCCGCGACGTGCAGGCGACTTTGCGCGAGCCGCTGTCCGATACCGAGGTCGCCTACGGGCGCTTCGTGCCGCGCAAGTTCCTCCATCTGCTGGGCATCGACGACATCCGCAAGGTGGAGCTGGGCCAGCAGGTCGAGCGCAAGATGACCGTGCTGTTCTCCGACATTCGCGACTTCACATCGCTGTCCGAAGCGATGAGTCCGCAGGAGAATTTCAACTTCCTCAATTCGTACCTGATGCAGATGGAGCCGGTGATCACGGCCCACGGCGGCATCATCGACAAATACATCGGCGATGCCATCATGGCCTTGTTCCCCGATCGGCCGGACGATGCCTTGCGCGGCGCGCTGGCGATGCTGGCCAAGCTCGACGAATACAACGCCGGTCGCGAACGCGCCGGTTACCGGGCGATCCGCGTCGGCATCGGCATCAATACCGGCATCGCGATCCTTGGCACGGTGGGCGGTTTCGGCCGCATGGATGGCACGGTGATCGGCGATGCGGTGAATCTCGCCGCACGACTCGAACGCCTGACCAAGGAATACCAGGTGCCGCTGCTGATCAGCGAATACACGCTGTACAGCCTCGAGAACGCCGAGCCCTATGCGATCCGCTTCCTCGATCGCACGCGCGTGCGCGGCAAGCAGGACAACCAGTCGGTCTATGAGGTCTTCGATGCCGACGAACCGCACCTGCGCACGGCCAAGCGCGAAACTCGCAAGCGCTTCGAGCAGGCGCTGGCCTGTCTGCACCTCGATGCCCCGGAGCGCGCGCGAGAGTTGCTGCGCGAAGTCCTGCTGGCGGCGCCCGACGACGAAGCGGCGGCGGTCTATCTTGCGCGTTGCGACCATCCGCCCGAACCCGATGAGGACAATGGCATTGTCGCCGGCTGGCGCGAGGACTACGAGATCGGCGTGCCGCACATCGACCGCGCCCACGAACACCTGCTCGCCGACATGAATGCCCTGGCGCGCGCCGTGCATGTCGGCAACCACGCGCTGGGCGTGCCGCTGGCCGAACAGATCTTCCAGGCCGCATTGGCGGCATTCGGTGCCGAAGAGGAGATCATGTTCGACTCGGGTTACCCGTTCGTGCTGCTGCATGCGCGCCAGCACCAGCGGTTCTTCGAGTATTTCAGCGAGCTGCGTGACGAAATCGCCGATGGCGGCGCCGACCGGCTCTACCTTGCCTTTCGCGTCAAGCGCCTGCTGGTTGACTGGCTGGTCAACCACATTCTCAATGCCGACAGGCACTTGGGCTTCTTCTTGCGCGGGCGCAACGAAACGGTGCGTCCGCCGGTCTGATTTTGGAGTGCGCGCTCCAATGTGGCAGCGCCGTCCGGAATACAATTGCTGCGATGCAACACATGCGATTTGATCGCCCCGGACGACCATGATTCATAGCGAACGACACTACCTTTCCACGCTCTTCGAGCCCACGTCCATCGCCGTCATCGGCGCCTCGGACAATCCGGCGTCGATCGGCGGCGTCGTGCTGCGCAACCTGATCAATGGCGGCTACGCCGGCAAGGTGTTCGCCGTCAATCCCCGCCATACCGAACTCCTCGGCCAGCAGTGCCACGCCGCCATCGGCGATGTGCCGCAGCGGATCGATCTGGCCGTGATCTGCACGCGCGCAGAGCGCACGCCGGAAATCGTCGACGCCTGCGGCGCCGCCGGCGTGCGTCACGTCATGATCATGGCCGACGGCTTTTCCGAGGTCAGCGAGCTGGGCGCCGCATTGGAGCGCGATATCCGCGGCAATGCCCGCAAGCATGGCATCCGCCTCGTCGGGCCGCGCAGCGTCGGCTTCGCCCGGCCGTCGGCAAAGGTCAATGTCACCTATCTGCCGAGCACGGCGCTGGCCGGCACCATCGGCGTGCTGTCGCAATCGAACAGCCTGTGCGCCACGGTGCTCGACTGGTGCGAAGAGCACCATGTCGGTACCTCGCTGGTCGCCGCGCTGGGCGACGAGACCGATGTCGACCTCGGCGAGGTGCTCGACTACATGGCCTCCGATCCGCGTACCGAGAGCATCTTCGTGTACGTCGATACGGTGAAGAACTCGCGCCGCTTTCTCTCCGCGCTGCGTGCGGCAGCGCGTTGCAAGCCCGTGCTGCTGCTGAAGATCGGCCGTGCCACGCAACGCGTGCGCGCCAGCCACCTGCCGCCCGGCGAGATCGGCGACGACGACATTTTCGATGCCGCGCTGCGTCGCGCCGGCGTCGTGCGGCTGGACAACATCGGCCAGATGTTCGCCGCCGCGCAAGCGCTGTTCTCGCGCGTGCGCGTGCGCGGCAGCCGCCTGGCGATCGTCACCAACGGCGGCAGTGCCGGCATCATGGCCGCAGACCGCGCCAAGGATCTGCGCATCGCGCTGGCCGAGTTATCGACCGATACTTGCGCACGCCTGGCGGCGACGATGCCGCCGCATTGGGTGCCCGGCAATCCGGTCGACATCCTCAGCCTGGCCAGCGCCGCGAACTACACCGAGGCCGTCCAGGCCTGCTTAGACGACGCCGGCGTCGATGGCGTGCTGGTCATGCTGACGCCTCAGATGCCCACCGAAGCCGACGCCACTGCGGAGGCGCTGATTGCCCTCGCCAAGGGTACGCAAAAGCCGATCGTCGCCTGCTGGATGGGCGGCCCGCGCGTGCGCGAGGCCGGGTTGCGGCTGCAGCGCGCCGGCATTCCGACCTTCAACACGCCCGAGCCGGCAGTCGAGCTGGTCTCGCACATCACCAACTACTATCGCGCCCAGCAGTTGCTCGTGCAGGCGCCGGCATCGATCTCGGCGAAGTCGCCGCCGCGCGCCGAATCCGCCCGTCTGGTCATCGAGACGGCGCTGATGGAAGGCCGCAAGTCGCTCACCGCGATGGAAGCCAAGGCCGTGCTGGCCGCCTTCCAGATTCCCATCGCGCAGACCGTCGTCGCACGCTCGGCCAGCGAAGCCATGGTGCTCGCCGAAGAACTGGGCCTGCCGGTGGCGATGAAGATCGATTCGCCGACGATTCGCAGGAAGAGCGAATGCGGCGGCATCCGGCTCAACCTGGAAACGCTGCAGTCGATCCGCGACTGCTATGCGAGCATCATCGAGGACGTGAAGAAGGTGCACCCCGATGCATTGATCCGCGGCATCGCCATCGAGCCGATGGTGCAAAAGCCGTTCGGTCGCGAGCTGATGGTCGGGGTCGTCCGCGACCGCGTCTTCGGCCCGACCATCCTCTTCGGCGCCGGCGGCGTCGGCGAGGACTCGGACCACGCCGAGCGTGCCGCCGCGCTGCCGCCACTCAATCCTTTCCTCATCAACGACATGCTCGGTTCGACGCCGCGCGTCACCGCGCGGCTGGGCAAGTTCGCCAACATGCCCGAGGTGGACATGGACTCGCTGCATGCCGTGCTGCTGCGTGTCTCGGAGCTGACCTGCGAGCTGCCGTGGGTGACGGAACTGCAGATCAATCCGCTGATCGTCGACGAGAACGGCGCGGTCGCGGTCGACGCGCACATCTTCATCGACCACGTGCCGCTGACGGCCCGCCGCTACGACCACGTCGCCATCCATCCCTACCCCTCGCACCTGACCACGCGCTACCAGACGCCTGACGGCGCCCACGTCGTGCTGCGGCCGATCCGTCCCGAAGATGCCGAAATGGAGCAGCTTTTCGTGCAGCGGCTGTCGCCCGAGACGCGCTACTTCCGCTTCATGAACACCATCCGCGAGCTGTCGCCGCACCAGCTCACGCGGCTGACGCAGATCGACTACGAGCGCGAGATGGCAGTCGTGGCGGTGGTCGAGAAGACCGATCCGCCGCTCGAAGTCGGCGTCGCCCGCTATGCCACCAATCCCGATGGCGATTCGTGCGAATTCGCCATCGTCGTCGCCGACGACTGGCAAGGCAAAGGGCTCGCGCGCCGCCTGATGGGCGCGCTGATCGACGCCGCGCGCCAGGCAGGCCTGCGCTACATGCATGGCGACTTTCTTGCCGAGAACACGCGGATGATCCGCTTCGTGCAGAGCCTCGGGTTCGTCGTCGAGCCGCATCCGGAAGACCCGGGACTGCGCCGCGGTACGCTGGCGCTTGCCGAATAGTCCTCCGCGCAAACTACAGTGGTGGCGGCACGGCGCATGGCGGCCATGACCGCATGCGGGGTCGTGCGCAGGCTAGAATCCTCCGCGCATCAGGATTCGTTCGCCGTGCATCAGCGGCGTTGATTTCGACCCGGCCACGCCGACCATGCCGCATACCCGCTTCGAGAGTTTCATCATTGTCGGCCTGACCCACGCCGGGCGCACCTTCCGCCCGAGCGATTGGGCCGAACGCCTGTGCGGCACGATGTCCTGCTTTGGCGCCAAGACCCGCATGAGCTATTCGCCCTACTGCCAGCCGGGCAATCACGACGGCACCAAGGCGGTGTTCGTCGATGCGCGTATTCGCGACATCGAGCCGATGGCCTACAGCTTCCTGGTGAATTTCGCCCGCGACAACGGGCTGGTGATCGCGCCCTGGCCGTCGGCCGAAGCGACGATCGCGCCGACAACCTGAGTGCAGGCGGCAGGCAAAAAAAACGCCGGCGATGCCGGCGTTCTTCATTGCGCTGCGCGGCCGCTCAGGCCATCGCGACGCCGCTCAGGCCATCGATTTGATGGCGGCGGACAGGCGGCTCTTGTTGCGTGCCGCGGTGTTCTTGTGCATGATTTTCTTGTCGGCGATCGAATCGATCACGCGCTGCGATTCGACGAACACCGCCTGCGCAGCGGCCTTGTCGCCGGCGCCGATGGCCTTGCGGACCTTCTTGATCGCGGTGCGCAGGGTCGAACGCTGGCTCATGTTGTGGGCACGCGCCTCGGTCGCCTGACGGGCACGCTTCTTGGCTTGAACGGTATTGGCCATGTGGATTCCGGGTATGGATTCGGGCCAAGCGGCCCGCGAAAGCGCGCGATTATAAGCAACCGACCTGGCTTTTGCAAGCGGGACCCGTCGGGCGCGAATCCGCGGCCATTTCCCGATAGCATCGCGGTTCCATGAACCTCCTGCGCACCCTCGCCACTGTCAGCGGCATGACCCTGCTCTCGCGCGTGCTCGGGTTCGTGCGCGATTTCGTGATCGCCCGCGCCTTCGGCGCCGGCATGGTCACCGATGCCTTTTTCGTCGCCTTCCGCCTGCCCAACCTGCTGCGTCGCCTGTTTGCCGAAGGCGCTTTTTCGCAGGCCTTCGTGCCGGTGCTGGCGGAATACCGCCAACGCGAAGGCACGGCGGCCACCAAGCTGCTGGTCGACCGCGTCGCCAGCGTGCTGACGATTGCCGTGGTGCTCGTCGGGCTGATCGGCGTGCTCGGCGCGCCGCTGCTGGTGCTGGTTTCGGCGCCCGGCTTCATCGACGAGCCGGCGAAATTCGACCTTACGGTGACGCTCACGCGCATCACTTTCCCCTACATCGCCTTCATGTCGCTGGTGGCGCTCGCGGCCGGCATCCTCAATACCTGGAGCCGCTTTGCGCTGCCGGCGTTCACGCCGGTGGTGCTCAACGTCGTCTTCATCGTCATGGCGCTGTTCGCGGCGCCGTGGTTCGATCCGCCGGTGCTGGCGCTGGCCTGGGCGGTATTCATCGGCGGCGCGCTGCAGCTGGCGCTGCAGGTGCCGGCGCTGATGCGCATCGGCATGCTGCCGCGCTTCGATTTCGATTGGCAGGATCCCGGCGTGCGCCGCGTGCTCAAGCTGATGGCGCCTGCCGTGCTAGGCGTCTCGGTGGCGCAGCTGAGCCTGCTGATCAACACCATCTTTGCCAGCTTTCTCGAAAGCGGCAGCGTGTCGTGGCTCTACTACGCCGACCGGCTGATGGAGTTTCCCGCCGGGCTGCTCGGCGCCGCGCTGGGCACCATCCTGCTGCCCAGCCTGTCGCGCGCGCATGCGCGGGCCGACGGCCACGAATTCACCGCGCTGCTCGATTGGGGCCTGCGCCTGACGCTGCTGCTGACGCTGCCGGCCGCGCTGGCCCTCGCGCTGCTCGGCGTGCCGCTGCTGGCGACGCTGTTCCAGCATGGCGCCTTCACCGGCGAGGACGTGTTGCAGACCCGCCTCGCGCTCGCCGCGTATGCGGTCGGCCTGCCCGGGCTGATCCTCGTCAAGGTGCTGGCGCCCGGCTTCTATTCGCGGCAGGACATCCGTACGCCGGTGCGGATCGCCATTTTCACGCTGCTGCTCACGCAAGCGATGAACCTCGCCTTCATCGCGCCGCTGCGTCACGCCGGGCTGGCGCTGTCGATCGGGCTGGCGTCGTGCGCCAACGCCTTCCTGCTCTGGCGCGGCCTGCGCCGGCTCGGTGCCTACGTGCCCGCGCCCGGCTGGGCCGGCTTCTTCTTCAAGCTGCTGCTGGCGCTCGCCGCCATGGGCGGCGCGCTGTGGGTCGCCACCGGCAGTGATGCCGCGTGGATCGCCGCACCGGCGCTCCAGCGCGCCATCCATCTGGCCTGGCTGGTGCCGCTGGGCGCCATCACCTACCTCGGCACGCTGGCCCTGCTCGGCTTCCGCCTGCGCGATTTCCGCCGTCACACGACCCCGGGAGGCACATGATCAAACGCGTCGGCAACACCGACATCCTGCCCAGGCATCTCGCCCGCTGCCACTGCGGCGCCGTGGTGCTCGAACTCGACCTGCCCGAGGGCATCGTCGACCCTCGCCGCTGCGATTGCTCGATGTGCCGCAGGCGCGGTGCCATCGTTGCCTCCGTGCCGTTGGCCGGCATCCGCATCCTGCAAGGTGAAGACGCGCTGCGCCTCTACCAGTTCAACACCATGACGGCGCGTCACCATTTCTGCGTCCATTGCGGCATCTACACGCACCACCAGCGGCGCTCGAATCCGACGCAATACGGCTACAACGTCGGCTGCCTCGACGACGTCAATCCTTTCGAGCTCGGCGCCGTGCCGACGCGCGACGGCATCCACCATCCGGCCGACCGCGTCGGCTGACGAAAACACAGTGGTGGTGACACGGCGCGACGTGCCTCAAGGGGTCAAGCCATGAAATTCGTCTGCTTCGTGGTGCTGCCGCTGCTGCTGCAGATCGCCGCCGCGCTTGCCATCATGTCGATGCGCCGCCTTGGTGGCGAATTTGTCGGGCTCGGCATCATGTTGATGGGATTGGTCGCCGTCCCGCTCACCGCGCTGGTGAACTGGCTGGGCACGCGTGCCAAGCCGCCGCTCGGGCTCATTACGCTGACTGCGCGGACGATGTACGTCACGCTGGTGTATCCGCTGCTCTGCCTCGCGCTGTTCCTGTTCGCGTCCTGATGACGGTGCGGGCCGGGCCGCTAGCGCCCCGCGGCCGTGCCTTCGCGCCGTGGGTCGGCAACGCCGCGCCAGCCCTCGCCGTCGCGCACGATGAGCGCCAGGCCGCTGGGTACTTCGATGCGGCCGATGGCATGACCACGCGCGGCGAGGGCATCGGTGATCGCCGCCGGCGCGCCGGCCTCGAACTCGCTGGCGCCATTGCGGTTGCCGCGTCGCGGCGCCGCCACGGCGCGCTCCGGCGCCTGCCGGCCATCGAGCAGCGCGACCAGCGTCTGCGCCACGAAGCCGATGATGTGCGGGCCGCCGGGCGAGCCGAGCACGGCTTGCAGCGCGCCATCGGCATCGAACACCAGCGTCGGCGCCATCGACGACAACGGCCGCTTGCCCGGCTCCA
>JBGARB010000118.1:0-6001 GCA_044230495.1 Rhodocyclaceae bacterium | reverse complement strand
ACTGCTGATGACCTACGCGCCATGGATGCATGTCGCATTCCGCACGGCGCCGCTCGATGCGGCGGCCTGGCTCGAAATCGGACTGGCGGCAGCAGTGGCGCTGGTGGTCGTGGAGGCGCACAAGGCCTGGCGGGCGAGTGGCGCCGTGCCGCCACCACTGTAGTTTCAGGCGCCGACGATCACCAGATGCACGCGGCAGGGGCCATGCGCGCCAAGCACGATGGTCTGTTCGATGTCGGCCGTGCGCGAGGGCCCGGAAATGAAATTGAGCGCACGCGGCAGCGTGGCGAAGGTGGCGCGCGCGCGGGCAAAGGCTTCTTCCATCGTCGCCAGGATGGCGCCGGCCTCGACGATGGCGACGTGCGTAGCTGGCAACAGGCTCACGGTGGCCGGCGTGTCGGGCGACGAGCACAGCAGCAGCGTGCCCGTCTCGGCGACGGCGCACAAGGCACCCGTGATGCCGACCGCATCGTCACCGCGTGCGCCGCGCGCCTGTGTCCGCACGCCGGCGGCGGCCCAGTCCAGATCGGATAACTGCGGCCAGATCACGGTGTCGCCGCCCAGCGCATGCGCATCCAGAAAGCGACGCACGGCGGCCGGCACGTCGCTGCGCGCGGCCACCTCATCGACGGTGGTGGACAGCACCAGCGAGCGCTCGATGAAGCGCCTTCGCAAGGTGGCGGCATCGCGGGCGAACGCTTGTTGCGGCGGCGTCTGCGCGGATTCGGCTTGCGGTACGTGGCGCGCGAGGCGGTCACGCACGCGGGCAAGGATATCTTCTCGGCTGCTCATGGCCGTGTCCCCCGCTCTCCGGCAGCGTAGCGCTCGCGGAAGGTCTTGCCGGCCGGCGCCGGGAAGTCGCGCCCGCGCGTCCATTCGGGGGCCATGCCGAGCACGCTGATGCGATCGCGGCCGGCGGCGAGCCAGCGCAGATAGCGCACGCCGAACCAGGTGCCGATGGCATACACGGACGGTCGCAACGCGGCCCACGCCCAAAGCCGCAGGCCGATCCGTTCGACAAGCGGACGCAGGCCGGTCTCGGTCTGCTTTTCGCGCAGCCGGCGCAGCAGCTCGGGCAACGGTATCTTCACCGGGCAGACGGTGCCGCACTGGTTGCACAGCGTGGCGGCATGAGGCAGATCGATGGCGCGTTCCATGCCGGCGTACAACGGCGTCAGCACGGAGCCCATCGGGCCTGGATAAACCCAGCCATAGGCATGGCCGCCGACCGTCTGGTACACCGGACAGTGGTTCATGCAGGCGCCGCAGCGGATGCAGCGCAGCATCTCGTGAAAATCGCCGCCGACGACATCCGACCGTCCGCTGTCTACAAGCACGAAGTAGAGGTGTTCCGGGCCGTCCGCATCGCCGGCGGCGCGCGGTCCGGTCAATACCGAAAAGTAGTTGCTGATCGATTGTCCGGTCGCCGAGCGCGGCAACAGGCGCATCAATGTGGCGAGATCGTCGAGTGTCGGCACGACCTTCTCGATGCCGGTGAGCACGACATGCACGCGCGGCAGCGTCGTCACCATGCGGCCATTGCCTTCGTTGGTGACGAGCGCCACAGAACCGGTTTCGGCGACCAGGAAGTTGCCGCCGGAAATGCCCATCTCGGCGCTGAGAAAGTGCTCGCGCAGGACACCGCGGGCCTCCTGAGTCAACGCCGCGATGTCGGTCTTGCGCGGCGTGCCGTGCACCTTGGCGAAGAGGTCGGCGACTTCGTTGAGGCCCTTGTGCACGACCGGCGCAATGATGTGACTGGGCGGCTCGTTGTCGTTGATCTGCAGGATGTACTCACCCAGATCGGTTTCGACGGGCCGGATGCCTGCGGCTTCGAGCGCCTGGTTGAGGCCGGCTTCTTCGGAAAGCATCGACTTGGACTTGACGGCCTTGGTCACGTCATGCCGGCGCGCAATGTCGATGATGTGCCGACAGGCCTCTTCGCCGTCGCGCGCCCACAGCACGGTGGCACCGGTGGCGACGGCCTGCCGCTCGAAGCGTTCCAGCCAATCGTCGAGATGATCGATGACGCGCTGTCGAATCGACGCCGCGGCGGCGCGCGTGCCCTCGAAATCGTCGAGTTCGGTAATGGCTTCGGCACGTTTGTCGACGAACTTGCCGCGAGCCTTCTTCAGGTTGCCCTGCAAGGTCACGTCGGCCAGCCGCGTCGCGGCGTTGGCCTTGAAGTGCATGGAGCGGATTTCCATGTCGGCCTCAGCCCGGCCCGGCCAGCAGCTCGGCGATATGGCGCACGGCAATGTCGTCGTGGCCCATGCGACGCAGCTTTCCCTCGATGTTCAGCAGGCAACCCAGGTCGCCGCCGACGACCGTATCGGCGCCGGTGGCGAGCAGGCCGTTGCACTTGCGTTCGGCGATGGCAGCCGAGATTTCGCCGAACTTCACCGAAAAGGTGCCGCCAAAGCCGCAGCAATCCTCACAGTTGGCGGCCTCGGTGACGCGCAGGCCGGCAAGTTTGTCGAGCAGGGTGCGGGGCTGGGCCTTGATGCCGAGTCCACGCAGGCCGGTGCAGGAATCATGGTAGGCCACCGTGGCCGGCGTGTCCGACGCGGCACGAACGGGCAAGCGGTCGACGTGGGCTTCGAGAAACTGGCACAGTTCGCGCGTCTTTGCGGCCAGGGCAGCTGCGCGTGCCGCCCACTCGGGATCGTCGGCAATCAGGCCCGGATACTCGTTGATGACCTGATCGGCACACGAACCCGACGGCACGACGATCCACTCGAACGATTCGAACTCCGCGATGGTTTTCTTGGCCAGCGCCACGGCGGCGCGACGGTCGCCTGCGTTGAATGCCGGCTGGCCACAACAGGTCTGACCCGGCGGCACGATGACCTCGCAGCCTGCCGACTCCAACAGCCGAAGCGCCGCAAAGCCCACCTGGGGACGCAGCAGATCGACCAGACATGTCACCAACAGACCGACGCGCATGACACACTCCGTGGTTCCGGCTACGTCGCCGGACGAATGGGGTCGCAGTATGGGGCTGAATTGCGCAACGATTCGGGCTTTGATCTTTGCTGGGCGGGCTGGTATACTGCGCGGTTCAGCAAATCCCTCCAACAGGAGTCCATCATGTATGCGGTCATAAAAACCGGCGGCAAGCAGTATCGCGTGACGTCCGGCGAAAAGATAAAGATAGAACAGATACCAGCTGATGTGGGCGCAGAGATCACGCTGGACCAGGTGTTGATGGTCGGCGAGGGCGAATCCGTGAAGATCGGTTCGCCCCTGCTGCCCGGCGCCAAGGTCACGGCGATGGTGCTTGCGCAAGGCCGTCATCCCAAGGTCAACATCTTCAAGATGCGCCGTCGCAAGCACTACCAGAAGCATCAGGGGCATCGGCAGAATTTCACCGAAATCCAGATCAGCGGCATTGCCGCCTGAGTTGCACAGGAGCTGACACATGGCACACAAGAAAGCAGGCGGCAGTTCGCGCAACGGTCGCGATTCTGAAGCCAAACGTCTGGGCGTGAAGGCCTACGGCGGCGAGCTGATTCCGGGCGGCAGCATCATCGTCCGCCAGCGCGGTACGCAGTTCCACGCCGGCACCAACGTCGGCATGGGCAAGGATCACACGTTGTTCGCCAAGATCGACGGCAGGGTTCAGTTCGCCATCAAGGGCGCACAGAAGCGTCGTGTGGTGAGCATCGTTCCGGCTGCCTGAATCCGATTCGACCGATGTCGCGAAAGCCCTATCGGTCCGATAGGGCTTTCGCATTTCTGGCGCCATGAAATTTTTCGACGAAGCACGCATTGAAGTGTTTGCCGGCGACGGAGGCAACGGCGCGGCGTCGTTTCGACGTGAGAAGTTCATTCCGTTCGGCGGCCCGGACGGCGGTGACGGTGGGCGCGGCGGCAGCATCTGGGCCGTTGCCGATCGCAATCTGAATACGCTGATCGATTTCCGTTACACGCGCGTCTTCCGGGCGCAAAAAGGTGAAAACGGGCGGGGCGCTGACTGCTTTGGCAAGGGCGGCGCCGATCTTGAATTGCGCATGCCGGTCGGCACGATGATTCGCGATCAGGCGTCGGGCGAGACGATTGCCGATCTCGACACCGACGGCAAACGCGCGTTGATTGCCCGCGGTGGCCAGGGTGGCCTGGGGAATCTGCATTTCAAGACGAGTACCAACCGCGCGCCGCGGCAATGCACGCCAGGCCAGCCGGGAGACCAAAAGGAACTGCTGCTCGAACTCAAGGTCCTGGCCGATGTCGGTCTGCTGGGGCTGCCGAATGCCGGCAAGTCGACCTTCATCCGCGCCGTATCCGCCGCAAAGCCCAAGGTGGCCGACTACCCCTTCACGACGCTGCATCCCAATCTGGGCGTCGTGCGGGTTGACCACGAGCGCAGCTTCGTCATCGCGGATATTCCGGGGCTGATCGAAGGTGCCGCGGACGGTGCCGGCCTCGGCCACCGTTTTCTGAAGCACCTGCAGCGCACGGGATTGCTGCTGCATCTGGTCGATATCGCACCTTTCGACCCCGAGGCCGATCCAGCACGCGATGCGGCAGCCATCATCGAGGAGCTGCGGCTTTATGACGAAGATCTCTTTCACAAGCCGCGCTGGCTGGTGATCAACAAGCTTGACCTGTTGGCCGGAGACGATGCCAAAGAGCGGATCGATCGACTGGTGCAAGCCTATCGGCCTGAACGATGGTTTGCCGTTTCGGCCATCAACGGCAAAGGTTGCCGGGAAGTCTGTTTCGCGGTGATGGATCATCTGGATGAGCAACGACGCACGCACGCGGATCAGTAGCGCCCGCAGGGTGGTCGTCAAGGTCGGTAGCGCCTTGGTGACTAATGACGGTGCCGGGCTGGATTTCGCATTCATCGCGCAATGCGCACAACAGATCGGCGCACTGCGCGCGAGCGGCCGCGAGGTGTTGCTGGTGTCGTCAGGGGCAATTGCCGCCGGCATGCAACGGTTGGGCTGGTCGAAGCGTCCTCAGGCGATGCACGACTTGCAGGCTGCTGCGGCAGTTGGCCAGATGGGTTTGGCTCAGGCCTATGACTCCGTGTTTCTTGCGCAAGGCCTGCGAGGTGCGCAGATCCTGCTGACGCACGACGATCTGGCGGATCGCACACGTTACCTCAATGCCCGGTCTACGCTCATGACATTGCTGTCACTAGGCGTCGTCCCGATCATCAATGAGAACGACACGGTTGTTACTGAAGAAATCAAGTTTGGCGACAACGATACATTGGCCGCGCTGGTTGCGAATCTCATCGAGGCTGATGTGCTCATCATCCTGACAGATCAGCAGGGGCTATATACCGCCGATCCGCGAAGCAACCCCAGTGCAACGCTGGTGTCGGAGGGCAACGCCGAAGATCGCCAATTCGAGCAGATGGCAGGCGGCGCCGGCAGCAACATCAGCCGCGGCGGCATGATCACCAAGATCCGGGCTGCGCAGCGGGCGGCTCGCAGTGGCGCCGATACCGTCATTGCCAGCGGTCGCATTGTGGATGTCATGACATCCGTGATGCGAGGCGAGCCAATTGGTACGTTGTTGTTCGCGACCGCTACACCGCTGGCAGCGCGCAAGCAGTGGCTGGCGGATCACCTGAAGACTGCCGGCAGCGTGACCCTGGACGCAGGCGCCATCAAGGCGCTACGCGCTGGGCGAAGCTTGTTGCCCGTCGGGGTCACCGCGGTTGCCGGGGAGTTCGAACGCGGCGCCGCGATTGCTTGCTTGGATGCCGACGGCCAAGAACTGGCCCGCGGGCTGGTCAATTACTCGGCATCCGAAACACGCCGAATTCTTCGGCGATCTTCAAACGAAATCGCGTCGATTCTGGGCTATGTGAATGACGACGAGTTGATCCACCGGGACAACATGATCGTCGTCTGATGCCCTCCGTTACAGGCCGGGCGACATTCCTGCCCTGAACGTAAAAAAGCCCTTTGGATGTGATCCGAAGGGCTTTTTGTTGTGTAGGGGAGTCTGGCGTTGACCTACTTTCTCACGCGGGAAGCGCAAT
>JBGARB010000117.1:0-6068 GCA_044230495.1 Rhodocyclaceae bacterium | reverse complement strand
GGCGCCGACCTGGTGATCCACTCCGCCCCCAAGTATCGCGACGGCCAGGGCCGCGTGCTCGGCGGCGCCGGTTGCGGCCCCAAGGCGCCGATGGAGGAAGTGTTCAAGTTCCTGCGCACGGGCGGCCCGTCGCTCTCCCCCTTCAATGCCTGGGTGATTCTCAAGGGGCTCGAAACCCTGAAGATCCGCATGCAGGCGCAGTCGGCGAGCGCGCTGGAACTGGCGAAGCGGCTGGAAGCGCATCCGAAGGTGGCGCGCGTCTACTACCCGGGCTTGCCGTCGCATCCCCAGCACGCGCTGGCCATGCGGCAACAGGCCAGCGGCGGCGCCATCGTCGCTTTCGAGGTGAAGGGCGGCCGGGCCGAAGCCTGGCGCGTCGTCGATCATTGCCAGCTGCTGTCGATCACCGCCAATCTCGGCGACACCAAGACCACCATCACCCATCCGGCATCGACCACGCATGGCCGCATCAGCGCCGAAGCACGCGCCGAGGCGGGCATCGAGGAAAGCCTGTTGCGCATCGCTGTCGGCCTCGAAGCATTGGATGACATCGAAGCCGACCTGAATCGTGGCCTCGCCACGCTCCGATAAAAGTCAGGCGTGGCGGCACGCCGGTGTTACACTGCGTGCCGCGCTGGCCCTTATCAGTCATTGCCGCGCGTCGCGATAAGACTTTCCTTTCCGCGCTTCATTCTCAAAGCGTTTCTGCCTCGACTGGTTCGTGCCGCGTTGCACGCAGGGCCGAATCGAGGAGCATTCCATGAAGTTCACCGAGCTCGGCCTGCGCGCCGAGATTCTGCGTGCCATCGCCGAGCAGGGCTACGACACGCCCACGCCCATCCAGGCCCAGGCCATTCCCGTCGTGCTCGAAGGCCGCGACCTGATGGCCGCCGCTCAGACCGGCACCGGCAAGACCGCGGGATTTACCCTGCCGATCCTGCAACTGCTGTCCGCTCGCGATAGTGGGCTGTCGCTCAAGCGTTTCAAGCCGCGCTGCCTGGTGCTGGTGCCGACGCGCGAACTCGCCGTGCAGGTGCACGACAGCGTGCGTACCTACGGCAGGCACCTGCGGCTCAAGTCGGCCGCCATCTATGGCGGCGTCGGCATGGGCGCGCAGCTGTCGGCGCTCAAGAGCGGTGTCGACATCATCGTCGCCACGCCGGGCCGCTTGCTCGACCACATCGAGCAGCGCAGCGCCGACCTCTCCGGCATCGAAATCCTGGTGCTCGACGAAGCCGACCGCATGCTCGACATGGGTTTCATCCGCGACATCCGCCGGATCATTGCCCTGTTGCCGAAGAAGAAGCAGAGCCTGCTGTTCTCGGCCACGTTCTCGGACGAGATTCGCGGCCTCGCCACCGGCCTGCTCAACGACCCCGTCGGGGTCGAGGTGGCCCGCCGCAATGCGCCCGCCGAACTGGTCAGCCAAACCGTCTACCAGGTCGACCGCGACCGCAAGCGCGACCTGCTCATCCAGTTGATCGACGATCACGGCTGGCATCAGGTGCTGGTGTTCACGCGCACCAAGCACGGCGCTGACGCGCTCTCCGACCGCCTGGCCAAGGCCGGCATTCGCAGTGCCGCCCTGCACGGCAACAAGAGCCAGAACCAGCGCCAGCGCGCGCTCGACGACTTCAAGCGACTCAAGCTCAATGTTCTGGTCGCCACCGACATCGCCGCGCGTGGCATCGACATCGACGAACTGCCGCACGTGGTGAACTACGAACTGCCCAACGTGCCCGAGGACTATGTGCATCGCATCGGTCGCACCGGCCGCGCCGGCAGCTCGGGCCAGGCCGTGTCGCTGGTCTGCGTGGACGAACACAAGCTGCTGCGCGATATCGAGAGTCTGCTGAAGCGCGCCATCGAAAAGAAGGTGCAGCCGGGTTTCGAACCCGATCCGAGCATCAAGCCGCAGCCGATCCAGAAACCGCGCGGCAATGTCGCCAACGGCACCCAGGGCGCGCGCCAAAGTCAGCCGTCGCGACACGCCCCGTCGGCGCCGCGCGGCAAGCCTGGTGCCGGCCGGAACACCAACGGGCGCGCCAGCACCGCCGGCCATCACTCGGGGCAGCGGCACCGCTGAGGAGAGGCGCGTGGGCATGCAGGGGCTGGGCATCGCACACCTCCGGCAACGCCTGCGCGAACTCGGCGCCAAGCCGGAGCACGTCGAGCGCATCCTGCGCAACTGGACCGGCGTGCGACCGCTGGAAACCTGCGAGCCTGCCCACGCGCCACCGAAGGCGGTGCTCGGCGCGCTGCCACGGCTGACTTTCGAGCTGGATGCGCTGGCGCGCGTGCGTGGCGAACATCCAGGCGACGACGGTTCCGTGCGTCTGCTGGTCGAGCTTGCCGATGGTCAGACCGTCGAAAGCGTGCTGCTGCCGCGCGACGGCGTCTGCGTGTCGACCCAGGTCGGCTGCGCGGTGGGCTGCGCCTTCTGCATGACCGGCCGGAGCGGCCTGCTGCGGCAAATGACGAGCGGCGAGATCGTCGCGCAGGTGGTGTTGGCGCGCCGGTGCCGCGCCGTGAAGAAGGTCGTCTTCATGGGCATGGGCGAGCCGGCGCACAACATGGACAACGTGCTCGGAGCCATCGAGCTACTCGGCACCGCTGGCGGGATTGGCCACAAGAATCTCGTCTTCTCCACGGTCGGCGACCGCCGCGTCTTCGCGCGCCTGCCGCAAGGCCGCGTCAAGCCGGCGCTGGCGCTGTCGCTGCACAGCACGCGAGCCGACCTGCGCGCACAACTGCTGCCGCGCGCGCCGCGCATCGACCCGGGCGAGCTCGTCGAACTGGCCGACGAGTATTGCCGTGCCACCGGCTACCCGATCCAGTACCAATGGACGCTGCTCGAAGGCGTGAACGATGGCGACGAGGAACTGGACGGCATCGTTCGCCTGCTCGGGGGCAAGTACGCCGTGATGAACCTGATTCCCTACAACGAGGTCGATGGCGCCGGTTTCAGGCGGCCGTCGGCGGAACGCGCGGCGGCAATGGCGCTGCATCTATATCGCCACGGCATTCTCGCCAAGCTGCGCCAGTCTGCCGGCCAGGACATCGCCGGCGGCTGCGGGCAGTTGCGGGCGCGGGCCGTGCTACCCGCGTTCAATCGTCAGCCAGCGGCAGCCACTTGAGTCGACTGCCAGCGCATTGCCTTGTGCACCCCAGTCGCCGAGCACCCAGCGTTCGCAGCTGCGACCGTCGACCAGATGCTCGTGTCGCGCCTGGCGATGCGTGTGGCCGTGGATCATGCGAGTGACATCGCGTTCGCGGAAGGCTTCGGCGACGGCATCGGCGTTGGCATCCATGATCTCGTGGCTTTTGCCGCCCTTGGCCGTTTCGCTCTGCTCGCGCAGGCCTTCGATCTTGCGCTTGCGCTCGGCGAGCGGCAGGGCGAGCAGATCGCGCCGCCATTCCGCGGAGCGCAGCACCTTGCGCGCCGCCTGGTAGTCGAGATCGTCGGTGCACAGCGTGTCGCCGTGCAGCAGCAGCGTCGGCTGGCCGGCGAGGTCGAGGACGGTCTCGTCGGCGATCAAAGTCAGCCGTGACGCCACGCCGAATTGCGCTCCGATGAGGAAATCGCGATTGCCGGGCAGGAAGAACTTCGGCGTCGCCAGCGCGGTGAGCGCGTCGGCGATGCGGCGGTTGAACGGGTCGCCGAGATCATCGTCGCCGGCCCAGTAGTCGAACAGGTCGCCGAGGATGTAGAGCGCGCCGGCGTCGCGCGCCGGGCCGGCGAGCAAGTGCAGGAACAGTTCGACCGTTTCCGGCCTGCGCGCGCAAAGGTGCAGGTCGGAAACGAAGAGCGTCGTCACGCCTCAGCAGACCTCGGCGCGCTCGACCACCACATCCTCGGCCGGCACGTCCTGGTGGAAGCCGCTGCGGCCGGTCTTGACGCCCTTGATCTTGTCGACGACCTCCATGCCCTCGACCACCTTGCCGAACACGCAGTAACCCCAGCCGTCCTGGCCCGGATAATCGAGGAAGCCGTTGTCGGCGATGTTGATGAAGAACTGGGCGCTGGCGGAATGCGGGTCGGAGGTGCGCGCCATGGCGATGCTGCCGCGCGCGTTCTTCAGGCCGTTCTTCGCCTCGTTCTCCACCGGTTCGCGCGTCGGCTTCTGCTTCATGCCTGGCTCGAAACCGCCGCCCTGGATCATGAAGCCGTCGATGACGCGATGGAAGACGGTGTTGTCGTAATGCCCGGCTTCGACGTAGGCGACGAAGTTGGCGACGGTCTTCGGCGCCTTGTCGGCGTCGAGTTCGAGGGCGATGACGCCGTGGTTGGTGTGCAGCTTGATCATGTCGGTTCCTTGTGTCCTTATTTCTTTTCGGGCAGCAGCTTGACGGATTCGATGACGACCGCCATGGCTGGCACGTTCTGGTGGCCGCCGGCATTGCCGGTCGGCACCTTGGCGATCTTCTCGATGATATCCATGCCTTGCGTCACCTTGCCGAACACGGCGTAGCCCCAGCCGTCGCGGCCCGGGTAGTCGAGGAAGGTGTTGTGCTTGAGGTTGATGAAGAACTGCGCGCTCGCCGAGTGCGGATTGGGCTTGCGCGCCATGGCCAGCGTGCCGACCTCGTTCTTCAGGCCGTTCTTCGCCTCGTTCTCGATCGGCGGCCGCGTTGCCTTCTCCTTCATGCCCGGCTCGAAACCGCCGCCCTGGATCATGAAATCGGGAATCACGCGGTGGAACACCGTGCCGTTGTAGAAGCCCTCATTGACATACTGGAGGAAATTGGCGACGGTCTTCGGCGCCTTCGCCTCGTCAAGCTCGACGACGACGGTGCCGAGGCTGGTCTTCATCTCGACGGTCGGGTTGGCCGCCCAGGCAGGCAGCGAAAGCGCCAGCGATGCCGCCAGCACGAGCAGTTTCTTCATCAGCAATTCTCCGGTTGGGGTTTGCGCACGCGGCCGCGCCGCGGCTTCGGGACGACGGTTGAGGGGTGGTATATACTGCGCCGCCGCCCTTGCCGCCGATTGGGCGCCGATTCTACCAACAAGCTTCGCAACGCGGCGAACCCCCGCCAGGCTGTTCGCCCCACCATCCGCCATGCTCAAGCTCTACAACTCCCTCGCCCGCGAACTCCAGGACTTCCGCCCCATCGAGCCGGGGCGTGTGCGCATGTATGTCTGCGGCATGACGGTCTACGACTACTGCCATCTCGGTCACGCGCGCGTCATGGTGGTGTTCGACATGGTCACGCGCTGGCTGCGCGCCTCCGGTTACGAAGTGACCTATGTCCGCAATATCACCGACATCGACGACAAGATCATCAAGCGCGCCGGCGAGAACGGCGAGTCGATCCGCGGCCTGACCGACCGCTATATCGCCGCGATGCACGAGGACGCCGCCGCGCTGGGTGTGCAGAAGCCCGACCACGAGCCGCGCGCCACCGACTACGTGGCGCCGATGCTCGACATGATCGGCCAGCTGGAGAGAAACGGCTACGCCTACCTCGCCGCCAACGCGGATGTCTGCTATGCCGTGCGCAAGTTCGCCGGCTACGGCAAGCTCTCGGGCAAGTCGCTCGATGACCTGCGCGCTGGCGAGCGCGTGGACGTTGCCGCCGGCAAGCAGGACCCGCTCGATTTCGTGCTCTGGAAAGGCGCCAAGGCAGGCGAGCCGGACGAGGCGAAGTGGGCGTCGCCCTGGGGCGCCGGCCGGCCCGGCTGGCACATCGAATGTTCGGCCATGAGCTCGCAACTGCTCGGCAATCACTTCGACATCCACGGCGGCGGCCAGGATCTCCAGTTCCCGCACCACGAGAACGAAATCGCGCAATCCGAGGGCGCGCATGGAAGTACCTTCGTCAATTACTGGATGCACAACGGCTTCGTGCGCGTCGACGACGAGAAGATGTCCAAGTCGCTGGGCAACTTCTTCACCATCCGCGAGGTGCTGAAGCAATACGACGCCGAGGTGGTGCGCTTCTTCATCCTGCGCGCGCACTACCGCAGCCCGCTCAAATATTCCGATGCGCACCTGGACTATGCCAAGAACGCGCTGACACGGCTATATACCGCACTAAAGAGCTTCGACGGCGAAGCGACGGTGAAT
>JBGARB010000116.1:0-6075 GCA_044230495.1 Rhodocyclaceae bacterium | reverse complement strand
CGCGCTTGCGGCGACGGCGGCCGGCGCCCAGGCGGAAAGCGCCGTGCCGCCACCACTGTAGTTTGCGCTGGCCCGTCGGCGCATTGACGGCACGGGTACCGGGTACTTGCAGTGGATGTCCGGGCAGGGAATTGTCATAATTCCGGATTCCGTTTCCTCGTACGCCCCATGCGGCTGATCCTGACCGCCACTCTTGCGTTTGCGGCTTTGCTCGGCTTCGCCATGACCGCGCGCGGCAACACGTCAGGGATTGCCATTGCCATGCTGTGCAGTGGCGGCGCTACATGGCTGTTTGTCAACCGCCCTGCCGACACGAGGCGCCCCTACATTTCCTTTTCCATTGCGGGTCTTGCACCGACCGAGCAATCCCCAATCGAGTCGCTTGTTGGAGATGCCCGCGTCGAATTTCGCCAGCCGAATTTGCTCGTCCCGCTCATCCTGACGCTCGCCGTTGGCATTGGATTGATCTATTTCGGCCGGATCGAGCAATTCATTTCCGCGCGCCTGATTGGCGCCACAACAGTCTTGTTCGTTCTTTGGCGCGTGGGCGATCTGTATTTCACGCGCGGCGTGCCCTCGCTGGTCCTGGATGCAGATGGTATCAGGACACCGGACGTGCGCTTCGTGCCTTGGTCCGCCATTTCGGCGTTCGCCATCATGACGGTGTCAAGCACGGTATTCGGTACGCACCATCGTATTGCCTTCCGAGTCCCGAGCTTGTTGGCACAAGGACCCAATGACCACTGGTGGTTTAAGGCCACCCGAGCATTTCGGCATGGAACCCGCCTCGACGTCGTCGAGGCCATGGTGGCGGACAACCCGGCCCTCACCGCCAACGCAGGGGAATATCTTGTCGGTATCTGTACGCGCAAGACGGGCAGTCAGTGGTCGTCCGAATTGCTATTGACGATGTTGGGCGCGTTCCCCATGCCGACCTTGGGGCAGAAGCCCACTTTGCGGCAGGCAATTGTTTTTGCCGTCGCGTTGTTTCTCATCGTGGATTGGACGCTGTTTGCCGGCCGCGAATAGCAAGACGGCCGGCGCCCAGGCGGAAAGCGCCGTGCCGCCACCACTGTAGTTTGCGTCAGCCCGTGTTGAGGCGCTTTTCGACCGTATTGAGGCGCAGCCGGAAGGCGTCGGGCATGCCCGAGCCGAGCAGCGGCCGCAGGTAGAGCCGGAAAGCGTCGGTGATGTCGGTGCCGCAAGGCGCGATGAAGTGGTCCTCCATCACGCGCGTCTTGCCGGCGACCTCTTCGAGCGGCGCGAGCACGTAATCGACCGAATAGAAACCCGTGCGCTTGATCGTCACCGAGCCGTCGCGCTGGCCCCACATGGCGAACTGCACGGCCTTCTCGCCGACTTCGCGCGCCTCGCGCTGATCGACATCCGACACGCAGCCGATGAACGAGCGCTGCAGGTAGCCGAAGGTGTCGCCGCGCACGCGTTTGATGCCGAGCTTCGTCTTGATTTCGTCGCAGAGCAGGTCGGTCAGCGCGCCAGTGCCGGAAAGCTGCACGTTGCCGTGCGCGTCGCGCTCGACTTCGCTGGCCAGTTTGGTGACGATGGGCACGCCGGTCTCGTCGTGGATGCCTTCGGAGGCGGCGATGACGCAGCGGCCATGGCGTTCGTACATGGTCTTCACGTCGGTGAGGAACTTGTCGATCGAGAAGGCGCGCTCGGGCAGGTAGATCAGGTGCGGACCATCGTCGGGGAATTTCTTGCCCAGTGCCGAGGCGGCGGTGAGGAAGCCGGCGTGGCGGCCCATGACCACGGCGAGATAGACGCCGGGCAGGGCGGCATTGTCGAGGTTGGCGCCCATGAAGGCCTGGGCGACGAAGCGCGCCGCGGACGGGAAGCCCGGCGTATGGTCGTTGCTGACCAGGTCGTTGTCGATCGTCTTCGGGATGTGAATGCAGCGCAGCGGATAGCCGGCAGCGTTCGCGGTTTCACTGACGATGCGCACGGTGTCGGAAGAATCGTTGCCGCCGATGTAGAAGAAGTAGCCGATGCCGTGGGCGCGCAATACCCTGAAGATTTCCTGGCAATACTTCAGGTCCGGCTTGTCGCGCGTCGAGCCCAATGCAGACGACGGCGTGTTGGCGACCATCTCGATGTTGTGGCTGGTTTCCTGCGTGAGATCGAGGAATTCTTCGTCGATGATGCCGCGCACGCCGTGGTAGGCACCATAGACCAATTCGACGTTCTTGAACTTGCGTGCCTCGAGGACGACGCCGGCCATCGACTGGTTGATGACCGCGGTGGGGCCGCCGCCTTGGGCGACGAGGACTTTGCCGGCAAACATGGAACACCTCTTTTCGGTTGTTGCAATGCGGTAAATCAAGTCCGGGCGCGGCTTCGGCGCGAAAAAAACCGCTGCGCCCGGCGCGTATACGTTCAGTTTATGCCATTATCCGTGCCGCCCAATTCGAGCAACGGCCATCCGCCGCACCCGCGTGTTCCTGCAACAACGCCGGGGCGATGGTGGCTTTGCAGTGTTTCCATCCCCAGCAGGAGTCATTCATGTCCGGATTGTATTTCGCGCTCATCTGTGCGGTGATCGCCATCGCCTATGGCTGGATATCCAGCCAGTGGATCCTTTCGCAACCCGCCGGCAATGAGCGTATGCAAGCCATCGCGGCGGCCGTTCAGGAGGGTGCCAAGGCCTACCTGAACCGCCAATACACCACGATTGGTATTGTCGGCGTCGTCCTTGCCGTCGTGATCTGGGTGTTCCTCGGCACCGCCACGGCGGTGGGCTTCATCATCGGCGCCGTGCTGTCGGGCGCCGCCGGCTACATCGGCATGAACGTCTCCGTGCGCGCCAACGTGCGCACCGCGCAGGCAGCCACCGTCGGCCTCAATGAAGCGCTCAACGTCGCCTTCAAGGGCGGCGCGATCACCGGCATGCTGGTCGTCGGCATGGGCCTGCTCGGCGTCGCCGGCTACTTCGCGGTGCTCAAGGCCACCGGCGGCGCCGATGCGTCGCTGGAGAGCCTGGTGCATCCGCTGGTCGGTCTGGGCTTCGGCTCGTCACTGATCTCGATCTTCGCCCGACTGGGCGGCGGCATCTTCACCAAGGGCGCCGACGTCGGCGCCGACCTGGTGGGCAAGGTCGAGGCCGGCATTCCGGAAGACGACCCGCGCAACCCGGCGGTGATCGCCGACAACGTCGGCGACAACGTCGGCGACTGCGCCGGCATGGCCGCCGACCTGTTCGAGACCTACGCCGTCACCATCGTCGCCACCATGCTGCTCGGCGCGCTGCTGTTCAAGGCCAGCGCGGCAATGGCCGAGCAGGCGGTGATCTACCCGCTGGTGCTCGGCGGCTTCTCGATCATCGCGTCGATCGTCGGCGCGATGTTCGTCAAGACCTCCCCCGGCGCCAAGATCATGAACGCGCTGTACAAGGGCCTGATCGTCGCCGGCGTCATGGCGCTGGTGGCCTTCTACCCGCTGACCACGCATTTCGTCGATGACCACCTGCTCGACGCAGTGCTCGGCATCTCCGGCGGCGCGCAGATGCGCATCTACGGCGCGGCGGTGATCGGTCTGGTCCTCACCGGCCTGATGGTCTACATCACCGAGTACTACACCGGCACCGAGTTCAAGCCGGTGCAGCACGTCGCCGAAGCCTCGACCACCGGCCACGGCACCAACATCATCGCCGGCCTGGGCGTGTCGATGAAGGCAACCGCCTGGCCGGTGCTGTCGGTCTGTGCGGCGATCTGGGCGTCCTACGCGCTCGGCGGCCTGTACGGCATTGCCATCGCGGCGGTGTCGATGCTCTCGATGGCCGGCATCATCGTCGCCCTCGACGCCTACGGCCCGATCACCGACAACGCCGGCGGCATAGCCGAAATGGCCGACATGCCCGAATCCGTTCGCGGCATCACCGATCCGCTCGACGCCGTCGGCAACACCACCAAGGCCGTCACCAAGGGCTATGCCATCGGTTCCGCGGGCCTGGCCGCGCTGGTGCTGTTCGCCGACTTCACGCATGGCCTCGAAGCCGCCAAGCCCGGCGTGCATTTCGTCTTCGACCTCTCCGATCCGGCAGTCATCATCGGCCTGTTCATCGGCGGCCTGATCCCCTACCTCTTCGGCGCCATGGCGATGGAAGCGGTGGGCCGTTCGGCCGGCGCCGTGGTCATCGAAGTGCGTCGCCAGTTCCGCGAGATCAAGGGCATCATGGAAGGCACGGCCAAGCCGGAGTACGGCACCTGCGTCGACATGCTGACCAAGGCGGCGATCAAGGAAATGATGATCCCCTCGCTGCTGCCCGTGCTGGTGCCCGTCGTCGTCGCCCTCGGCATGAACATGCTGATGGGCCCGGTGAACGGCGTCTCCGCCGGCGTGCGCGCCCTCGGCGGCGCGCTGATGGGCACCATCGTCACCGGCCTCTTCGTCGCCATCTCGATGACGACAGGCGGCGGCGCATGGGACAACGCCAAGAAGTACATCGAGGACGGCCATTTCGGTGGCAAGGGCTCCGAGGCGCACAAGGCCGCCGTCACCGGCGACACCGTGGGCGACCCGTACAAGGACACCGCCGGCCCGGCCGTCAATCCGCTGATCAAGATCATCAACATCGTGGCGCTGCTGATCGTGCCGCTGGTGGTGTGATGCTTCGACGCTTCAAACGAAACGGCAGCCTCACGGCTGCCGTTTTGCTTTCCGGCGTGCTATCCACATGGCTCGCCGCCGGCAGTGCGCGGGCTTACGACCCGGCCAAACCCGAGGCGGCCACGGCAACGGCGGCCGCCGTCCAAACGACAGTGGTGGCGGGACGGCGCGAGATGGTCGTCACCGCCAATGCGCACGCCACGCGCGCCGCACAAGCCATGCTCGCCGCCGGCGGCACGGCCATCGATGCCGCGCTGGCCGCGCAATGGATGCTCGGCCTGGTCGAACCGCAATCGTCGGGCATTGGCGGCGGCGCGTTCATGCTGTATTGGGATGCCAAGGCCCAGACTCTGACGGCTTGGGATGGCCGCGAGACGGCGCCGCACAAGGCCGGGGCGGACTTCGCACGCAAGCCCGACGGCACGCTGGCGCGCTTCGACGAGATCGTTCCGACGGGCAAATCGGTCGGGACGCCGGGCGTTGTCGCCATGCTTGCCGCCGCGCATGGCGCGCACGGCCGCCTGCCGTGGACGCAATCGTTCGACGCCGCGATCGCGCTGGCCGAGGCCGGCTTCGCCGTCTCGCCGCGTCTGGCCGCGCTGCTCGGCAAGAACGCCACACTGCCCAGCCGCGCCGATACGCGCGCGTTGTTCTACCGCAAGGACGGCACGCCCAGGACCGTCGGCGAGCGGCTCGCCAACCCGGCGCTGGCCGCCAGCTACCGCCAGCTCGCCGCAGGCGGCGCCGCGGCCTTCCATCGCGGGCCGCTGGCGCGCGTCATGGCCGCGGCGGTGCAGGCGCGCGGCGGCTGGCTCAGCGAAGCCGACCTCGCCGCGTACGCACCGCGCCGCCGCGAGGCAGTCTGCGGGGCCTTCCGCGCGTATCGCGTGTGCAGCATGCCGCCGCCGTCTTCCGGCGGCATCGCCGTCCTGCAATTGCTCGGCATCTACGCCGCCAGCGGCGGAGCCGACGATCCGGACGGCATCGACGCCACGCATCGCTTTCTCGAGGCCGGCCGGCTGGCTTTCGCCGATCGCGCGCGCTACGTCGCCGATCCCGACTTCATCGCCGTGCCGCAAGCGCGCTTGCTCGACGCGGACTACCTCGCTCACCGCGCGGCGCTGATCGACCCGCAGCGGGCGATGGGCCGCGCCGCACCGGGCGAGCTCGGAATGCCTGCGGCATACGCTGCGCTCAATGGCGATGCGCCTGCCACCACGCATCTATCCATCGTCGATGCCGAAGGCAATGCGCTGGCGATGACCAGTTCGGTCGAAGGCGCCTTCGGCAGCGGCATCCTCGTCGAGGGCTTCCTGCTCAACAACCAGATGACCGATTTCTCGTTCGCCGGCGAGCGCGACGGCGTGCCGCTGGCCAACCGGCTGGAGCCGGGCAAGCGGCCGTTGTCGTCGATGGCGCCGACGTTGGTGTTCGATGCCGATGGCGCGTTGC
>JBGARB010000115.1:0-6100 GCA_044230495.1 Rhodocyclaceae bacterium | reverse complement strand
GCCGCATCGCGCCGGCGAGCGACTCGCCGGCGCCCAGCATCACCGCCAGCGCCGCGATCACCGTATCGCCGGCGCCGCTGACGTCATACACCTCGCGCGTCAGCGCGGGCACGTGCGTGACACCCGCCTCGGTATAGAGCGACATGCCCTCCTCGCTGCGCGTGACCAACAGCGCGTTCAGCCCCAGTTCCTGGCGCACGCGCTGTGCACGCGCCGTCAGGTCGGCTTCGTCGCGCCAGCGCCCGACGACTTCGCGCAACTCGGCGCGATTGGGCGTGAGCATCGTCGCGCCGGTGTAACGCGCGTAGTCGTCGCCCTTTGGATCGACCACCACATGCTTGCCGGCAGCGCGCGCCAGCCGGATCATTTCGCCGATGTGCGCCAGCCCGCCCTTGCCGTAGTCGGAGAGGATGACGATGTCGCACAGCGGCAGCCGCGCGACGAACTCGTCGAGCTTTGCCTGCAGCACCTCGTGATCGGGCGCATTCTCGAAATCGACGCGCAGCAATTGCTGCTGCCGACCGATGACGCGCAGCTTGACGGTGGTCTGCAGTTGCGGATCCTCGTGCAGGCTGGTCTGCACGCTCGATGCCGCCATCAGCGCGGCAAGCGAGCGGCCGGCCTCGTCGGCGCCGACCACCGACAACAGGGTCGTCTGCGCCCCCAGCGCCGCACAGTTGCGCGCGACGTTGGCGGCGCCGCCCGGCCGCTCCTCGGTGCGGCCGATCTTCACCACCGGCACGGGCGCTTCCGGCGAAATGCGCGCGACATCGCCGAACCAGTAGCGGTCCAGCATGACATCGCCGACGACGAGGATGCGGCAACGCGAGGTATCGGGGACGGCTGTCATGGTCATGCCTCCTGCCGGGCCGACCCGGGGGGCAGCGAACGCATGTGAGCGTGGGGGTTCATTGTCATTTCCTTCCGATGGGGAAGTACTCGATGCCGGCCTTCTTCAGCGTCGCAGGCTCGTAGAGGTTGCGTCCGTCGAAGATCAGCGGCGACTTGAGCCGTGCCTTGATGGCGGCGAAATCGGGCGCGCGGAATTCCTTCCATTCTGTGACGATCGCCAGCGCATCGGCGCCGTCGAGCGCGGCCATCGGCGAATCGGCGTAGGTCAGGCCGGCCAGGTTGCCGAAAACGCGCTGGGCTTCGTGCATCGCCACCGGATCGTAGGCAACGACGCGCGCGCCCTGGCGGATCAGTTCGGCGACGATCACCCGGCTGGGTGCCTCGCGCATGTCGTCGGTATTGGGCTTGAACGCCAGGCCCCACAGCGCGATGGTGCGGCCGGCCAGGCTGCCCATGCGCGCTGCGATCTTCGCCGGCAGCACGGCCTTCTGCGCTTCGTTGGCGGCTTCGACGGCGGTGAGCACCTGGAGCTGGTGCTGGTTGTCGGCGGCGGCACGGATAAGCGCCTGGACGTCCTTCGGGAAGCACGAACCGCCGTAGCCGACGCCGGGATAAAGGAAGTGGAAGCCGATGCGCGGGTCGGAGCCGATGCCCTTGCGCACGGCCTCGATGTCGGCGCCAAGCGTCTCGGCAAGGTTGGCCAGCTCGTTCATGAAGCTGATGCGTGTGGCGAGCATGGCGTTGGCAGCATATTTGGTCAGCTCGGCGCTGCGCACATCCATGACGATCAGGCGGTCGTGGTTGCGCTGGAACGGTGCATACAGCTCGCGCATCAGGTCGATGGCGGTGGCGTCGGCGGCACCGACGACGATGCGGTCCGGCTTCATGAAGTCCTCGATCGCCGCACCTTCCTTGAGGAACTCGGGATTGGAAACGACCGAAAAACTGGTGGTCGCACCGCGAGCGGCAAGTTCTTCGGCGATGGCGGCCTTGACCTTGTCGGCGGTGCCGACCGGCACGGTGGACTTGTCGATGACGACCTTGTAGTCGTTCATGTGGCGGCCGATGTTGCGCGCCGCGGCGACGACGTATTTCAGGTCGGCGGAGCCATCCTCGTCGGGCGGCGTGCCGACGGCGATGAACTGCAGCGTGCCGTGCGCCACCGCCTCGGCGATATCCGTCGTGAAGCGCAGCCTTCCGGCGGCGACATTGCGCGCGACCATGCCTTCCAGCCCGGGTTCGTAGATCGGGATGCCGCCGGCATTGAGCACGCGGATTTTTTCGGCGTCGACATCGAGGCACAGCACGTCGTTGCCGACATCGGCAAGGCAGGTTCCGGAGACGAGGCCGACATAGCCGGTTCCGATGACGGTGATCTTCATGATGAATGGTCCATGGTCAGGGAGAGAGATCGAATTCCTCGGTGCGGCGCGGCGGGTAGGTTTCCCAGCCGCCGCAACCGGGGCAGCGCCAGTAGAACTGGCGCGCCTTGAAGCCGCAGGCGTCGCAACGATAACGCGCCACGCGGCGGGTATGCGCGTGGATCAGGTTTTTCACCAGCTCGAGATCGTCGCGGCGCGCGTCCGGCGTCACCAGCAGTTGCGCCTGCAGCAGCTTGTCGAGGCCGAGGAGCGTCTGGTTGCGGCGCAATTCGTCGCGTACCAGCGCGTATGCGGCCTCGGGGCCGGCAGTGTCCAGCTCGGCCTGGAAGACGACATCGAGCATGTCGAGCGACGGATGTTGTTCCAGGTAGCCATGCAGCAGCGACAGCCCCTGTGCGCCGCGGTCGAGCGTCGCGGCGCCATCGAGGATCTTGCGGGCGACGAGCGCCAGATAGGCGGGATTCTGCGTCTCGACGCGTTTCCAGCATTCCAATGCCGCTTCGACCTGGCCCTGCTTCGCCGCGAGGTCGCCAAGCAGGATCGTGGCGCGCACGCATTTGCGGTTGGCGCGCAGGGCTTCGTCCAGATGCGCGCGCGCCGCGTCATGGCGTTCGTGCAGCATTTCGCCACTGGCGATTTCGCAGTGGAATTGCGCCACCTCGACCTGCCAGACATGCCCGGCATGTTCGGGCATGGCCTCGGCAATGGCGATCGCCTTGGGCCAATCCTTTTCCTGCTGGTAGATTTCCAGCAGATGCGTCTTCGCTTCCTCGTCGCGGGCCGATTCGCGCAGCTTAACGAAGATTTCCTCGGCACGGTCGAGCAGACCCGCTTTCAGATAGTCCTGGCCCAGTTCGGACAAGGCGAACAGCCGCTGCTCGCCGGACAGCCCGTCGCGCTCCACCAGGCTTTGATGCACCCGGATCGCGCGATCGGTCTCGCCGCGACGGCGGAACAGGTTGCCCAGCGCGAAATGGATCTCGACCGTTTCCGGATCGACGCGCGCGGCCTCGATGAAGGCCTCGACCGCCTGGTCCGGCTTTTCGTCGAGCAGAAAGTTCAGGCCATCGAAATACGAGCGCGGCAGGGCGCGCGATTCCTTCAGCAGGGCGCGCAGGTCGATGCGGGCGGCGACCCAGCCGAGCCCGAAAAACACCGGCAACGCCAGCAGCCACCAGATCTCGAATTCCATGCAGTGTCCTTTTGTGCGCATTATGGCGGCGGCACGCCGCCTGCGCACGGCCGCCGCCAAACTACAGTGGTGGCGGCACGGCGCATCGACGCCGCCAGGAGCCGGTCACCCGGGCTCCGCTACTGCGCGCTCTCGCGGATCAGCGTGACGTAGAAGGCGATGATCTCGCCGTAGTTCGCCACCGCGATGCGCTCGTCGGTGGCATGCACGCGCTTGAGGTCGTCCGCGCCCACCCGCATCGGCGTGAAGCGCAACGCAGCGTCGGACACGCGAGCGTAATGCTTGCTGTCGGTACCGGCCACCACGAGGCCCGGCACGATCAGCGCTGCCGGTTCGATACGGCGGATGACGCGACTGATTGCCGCGAAGCCCGCCCCGCCGGCATCGGCCACCGGCGTGGCTTCACCGCCGACGGCGTTGTACTCGCTGATCGCCACGTCGGGGTCGGCGACCACCCGGGCCACGTGCGCCTTCACGTCTGCCACGCTGCTGCCGGGCGCCAGGCGGAAGTTGACCACTGCCGTGGCTTCCGAGGGCAGCACGTTTTCCTTGATGCCGCCGTTGATCATCGTCGGTGCCGTGGTCGTGCGGATCAGCGCATTGGTGTTCGGCTTGGCTTCCAGCTGCCGCTGCAACAACGGCGCCAGCAGCCATGCGTTGGCGAGCACCATGCGTCGCGCGAACGGCAACGCCGGCGCCATCGCGCGCAGCGCGGCGACGCCCGGGCCGTCGAGCGAAGCCGGCATCTGCTCGGCCTCCAGCCGCGCGATGGCGCGACCGAGCTTGCCCACGGCCGTACTCGGCGGCGGCATCGACGAATGCCCGCCCGTCGCGCTGGCCTTGAGCAGCAGGCTCAGGTAGCCCTTCTCCGCAACGCCGATCTGCGCGATCGGTCGCGTTGCGTCGGGAATCACGCCTTCGAGGATCACCGCGCCCTCGTCGAGCGAAAATTGCGCGCGCACGCCGCGTTGGTGCAGGCGCTCGGCGATCGCCTTGGCGCCCAGATGGCCGCCGACTTCTTCGTCATGGCCGAAGGCGAGGATGATCGTGCGCTTCGGCACGTACCCCTCGGCGAGCAGCCGCTCGACGCCCTCGAAGGTCGCCATCAGCATCTGCTTGTTGTCCATCGCGCCGCGGCCCCAGACGAAGCCGTCCTTGACCACGCCACCAAATGGCGGATGCGTCCATCTGCCCTCGGTGCCCGGCTCGATCGGGACCACGTCCTGATGCGCGGTGAGCAGCACAGGCGGCAATGTGGCATCGCTGCCTGGCCACGTATAGATCAGGCTCCACTCGCTGACGGTCTCGCGCCGCAACTTGGCATGTACCCGCGGGAAGCTTTTCTCGAGCAGCGCATGCAGTTCGGGGAAGCGGTTGCCGCCGGGCGGATTGGCGAAACCCCACGAGATCGTCGGGATGCGCACGGCCGCCGCGAGGCGCTCGACCGCCGCATCGAGATCGGCAACCGGCGGCAGGCGCGCGCCGTCCGCGGCCGGCAGCGACGGCAGTCGCAAGGTGTTGAACAGCAGCACGCCGACGAGCAGCGCCAGCAGTGAAACGACAGTGATGGCGATACGGCGCCCCGTGCGCGACTTCGTCGCGCGGGGCGCTGGGGCGCAATGGTGTGCCATCCCCCTAGCCCCCTTCCCTGGGAAGGGGGCAATCGCGGCTCGCGGCATGCGCCGCTCGTCCTTCAATGGCCTCGACACAAACTACAGTGGTGGCGACACGGCGCATCTCGTCCTCACTTCCCGTCCCCACAATCATCCTTCCCGCAAACTGGCCAGCGCCGGACGCCGCAGCACGGGGCCGGCGGCGAAGGCGCCGGCGACGCTGACCATCACGCAGCCCGTCGCCAGCCCCGCAACCCAGACCGCTGCATTGGGCGCATACGGCAGGCGAAAGACCCATGTCGCCAACGCCCAGCCGATGGCGCTGGCGCCAACGCTGGCCAGCAGGCCGGCGAGCAGCCCGAGCGCGGCGAATTCCGCTGCCCATGCCCGCGCCAATTGCGTTTGCCGTGCGCCGAGCGCGCGCAACACGGCCGCATCGTGCCGGCGCTCCGCACCACTCGCCTGCAAGGCCGCGAGCAGCACGACGATGCCCGCCAACAACGCGAAGCCGAAAATCAGTTGCACCGCCGCCGACACCTGGTCGAGCGTGCGCTGCAGCCGCAGCACCAGCGCGCCGACATCGATCACCGTCAGGTTCGGGAAAGCGCGCACCAGCTCGACCATGGCCTTCTCGCGCCCGGCGGGCAGATGAAAGCTGGTGATGAAGCTCGCCGAGTAGTTTTCGATGGCACCGGGCGACGCGATGACGAAGAAATTGACGCGCATCGAATCCCAGTCGAGCGCGCGCAGGCTGGTCACCGTGCCGGTCACGCGCTCGCCGCCGATGACGTAGGTCAGGCGGTCGCCAAGACCGAGGCCGAGTGTCTGCGCCAAGCCCTGCTCGACCGAGAACTCGATGCCTGCCGCATCGTCGCCATGCCAGCGGCCGGCGACTACGCGATTGCCCGCCGGCATCACGCCGGCCCACGACAGGTTGAACTCGCGCTCGACCAGCCGCTGCGCGCGCTCATCCGTGTAGTCGGCCGGTGTCACCGGCCTGTCGTTGCGTTCCATGAGTCGGCCGCGCACCATCGGCTCGAGCGCCGGTGCTGCAAGTCCTT
>JBGARB010000034.1:0-27590 GCA_044230495.1 Rhodocyclaceae bacterium | reverse complement strand
ATGTTGGCAACCTGTGCGCGAATGTCGTCACGACCCGGCTGCGGGTTGGCCGCCAGCAAGCCGGCCGCGGCCATCAACATCCCACTTTGGCAAAAACCGCATTGCGGCACCTGGTGCGTGATCCACGCCTGGGCAAGGACATGCCATTCGCTGTCGGCGATGGCTTCGATCGTGCCGACGCGCGCACCGGCAACCGAGTCGAGCGTCAGCGTGCAGCTTTGCAGCGCTTGCCCGTCAACGAGAACGGTGCAGGCGCCGCAACGGCCTTCGTCGCAACCCCGTTTGGTTCCCGTCAGGTTGAGATATTCACGCAGGAAGTGCAGCAGCGGCATCTGCGGATCGGCGTCGGTTTCCTCGACCGATCCGTTGACGGTCAGCGTAATCATGGGCGCAGCAGGCGACGGGTCGTTTGCGCAGGATACCGCACCCGCCGCATGCTTATCCGGGCGCCATGCCGCGCGCCACTGGGCCATAATCGGCATGTCCCCGCCCGCGAGCCCGATCCCGCCAACGCCATGTCCGATCCTGCGCAATCGACACCACGCAAGCTGCGCGGTGGGCTCGCGCTGCGTCTGGCGTTGGCCATCGTGCTGTTCGGCATGGCCATCAGCATCGTCATCAGCGCCGGCGACCTGTATGCCGGCTACCGGCGCGAGCTGGCCGCGATGGACCGCGAGATCGACGCCATGCTGCGCACGCAGCAGCCGGCGATCGAACGCGCCGTATGGTCGTTCGACGGCGACCAGGTCGACGCACAGCTGGCCGGACTGGCGCTGCAATCCGACATCGAGTTTGCCGGCGTCGTCGTCGATCGCGAGGTGCGCTGGTCGGCCGGCAAGGCGAAAAGCACCAATCCGCTCGAAAAGCGGATAACCCTGAGCTACACCGTGGACGGCGAGACGCGGGCCATCGGCGAATTGCTCGTGGTCGCCGACAGGTCCGCCGTGCTGGCGCGCTGGCAAGACCGCTTCCAGGACACCCTGGCCAACAATGCGGTCCAGGTGCTTCTCGTTTCGGTGTTCTTCTGGCTGATCTTCGACTACCTTCTGGGCCGCCACCTGCGCGCGCTGCGCGATTACCTCGTCACGCTCAGGCCGGCAGCGTTGCCTGCCGCATCGCTGGGGTTCGAGCGCCCGTCCGGCGGACTATGGCGTCCGGACGAGCTCGACGGCATCGGCGGTGCCATCAACACCCTGATCTCCAACCTGAAGGCATCGCAATCCGGCGAGCGGGCAGCATCCGCGCGGCTCAAGGAGCGCGAGGCCTACCTCGATGCGATCGTCACCCATGCCGGCCGGGCCATCGACGTGCTCGAGCGCGACACCCTGCGCATCGTCGATTGCAATGACATCGGCCTGCGCACGCTGGGCTACACGCGCGAAGAGTACCTAGGCCTGCATTTGACCGATCTGCAGCTCGATTTCGGCGCCGAGCATCTGGTCGAACTCATCAACGCCATGGCGGAATCCGGCGGCGCCGGATTCACGACGCGGCATCGGGCCAAGGATGGCCGCGCGATCGACATCGATCTGACAGTACGGCTGGTCGAGGTCGGCGGCCGACAGATGATCGTCAATGTGTGGGCGGACATTTCGCAACAGAAGGAAATGGAGCGCACGCTGTCGGCGACGCGCGACGACCTGCGCATCATCACCGACAACATCGCCGAGGCGCTGTGGACCGCCGACGCGTCGCTGCACGTGCTGTATGCCAACTCGGCCGCCTGTGCGCTGAGCGGGTACGGCAGCGAGGAGTCCTGCACGCTCAACATGGCCGATTTCGTCACCGAGCTTGATCGCCCGCGCCTGATGGAACGCGCCAAGCTGTTGCATGTCGGCGGCGCGCCGGCGCGCAGCGAATGGACATTGCGGCGCAAGGACGGCGGCGAGCTGCCGGTGGAGACGTCGGCGCAGGTGCTGCCGGACGGACGCGTGCTGGTGCTCGGACGCGACATCGTCGAACGCACGCGTGCCGAGGCCGAACTTCGCCGCGCCGCCGGCGTCTTTGCCTCCAGCGTCGAAGGCATCCTGATCGCCGATGCCCGGGGCATCATCGTCGATGTGAATCCGGCCTTCTCCCACATCACCGGCTATGCGCGGGAAGATGTGGTGGGCAAGACGCCGTCCATTCTCAAGTCGGGTCGGCACGATGCGGCGTTCTATGCGCAGATGTGGGAATCGCTGGCGGCGACGGGAAGCTGGCGCGGCGAGGTCTGGAACCGCAAGAAGGACGGTGAGATCTACCCCGAGATGCTGTCCATTTCGACGACGCGGGACGCCCGCGGCGCGCTGAAGGACTACGTCGCGGTGTTTTCCGACATCACGCACATCAAGGCGCATGAAGAGGAGCTCAATCGCATCGCGCACTACGATGCGCTGACGGGCCTGCCCAACCGCCGGCTGCTCGAGGACCGCCTGCGCCAGGCCCGGTCGCGCGCCGACCGCGAGCGCTCGCTGCTGGCCGTGTGCTTCCTCGACCTCGACGGCTTCAAGCCGATCAATGACCAGTTCGGCCATGCCGCGGGCGATCAGTTGTTGCTGCAGATCGCTCAGCGGCTGGAGAAAACGTTGCGTGGCGGCGACACGCTGGCGCGCATGGGCGGTGACGAATTCGTGCTGCTGCTCGACGACGTCAAGTCGCCGGACGAATGCATGCCGGTGCTTGATCGCGTACTCGAACTGGTGTCGCGGCCGACCATCATCGAAGGGCAGACCGTTGCCGTATCGGCCAGCATCGGCGTGACGCTTTACCCGCAGGACCATTCGGACTCCGATGCGCTGGTGCGGCATGCCGACCAGGCGATGTACAAGGCCAAGGAACTGGGCAAGAACCGCACGCACATGTTCGATGCCGAGAACGATCGCCGCGTCGCCCAGCATCGCGAGAAGCTGTCCGAGTTGCGTCTTGCCTTCGAGCGCGGCGAGTTCGAACTTTTCTACCAACCCAAGGTCGAACTGCACACGGGCGAAGTCATCGGCGCCGAAGCGCTGATCCGCTGGCGCAGAGCCGACGGCAAGCTGGTGTCACCGGGAGAATTCCTGCCGGTGATCGAGGGTTCGCCAATGGAGGTGCCGGTCAGCGAATGGGTCATCGAGACCGCCCTGGCGCAAAGCGCGCGCTGGAAGGAACTGGGGCTGCCGTCGATGGTCAGCGCCAACATGGTCGCAGTGCATCTCCAGCAGCGCCAGTTCGTCGAATGGCTGGACGGCCTGCTCGGCCGCTTCCCGACCATCGGGCGAGGCGAGTTCAGCCTCGAAGTGCTCGAATCGGCGGCGATCGGCGACGTGCAGAGCGTCGCCGCGCGGCTGCACGAAATCCGCGCCCTGGGGGTCGGCCTGTCGCTCGACGACTTCGGCACGGGCTATTCGTCGCTGGCCTATCTGCGCCGGTTGCCGGTCGATACGCTGAAGGTGGACCAGGGTTTCGTGCGCGACATGCTTGATGACAAGGAAGCGCTTGGCATCGTCGAAAGCGTTGTGCAGTTGTCCAGCGTGTTCAAGCGCCGGGTCATCGCCGAGGGCGTCGAGACGCTGGCGCACTGGCGACTGCTGCTCGATCTCGGCTGCGATTACGGCCAAGGCTACGGCATCGCGCGGCCGATGCCGGCGGGCGAATACCCCGCCTGGGTGGCACGCTGGCAGCGCGAGCGGCCGTGGCAGGAGGCGCTTGGCGCCTCGCAGACCTAAGCGCCGTGTCACCACCACTGTAGTTTCAGTCGAGCACGTGCGACACCAGCCCGTCGGCCAGTTTGGGCTCGAACCACGTTGATTTGGGCGGCATGACCTGATTGTTGTCCGCCACCGCCATCAGCTGCTCCATGCCGGTGGGATGCAACGCAAATGCGACGGCCATCTCGCCGGAATCGACTCGGCGCTCCAGTTCCGCCAGGCCGCGAATGCCGCCGACGAAGTCGATGCGCTTGTCACGGCGCAGATCGGTGATGCCCAGCACCGGTCCCAGCAGGTGGTCGGACAACAGCGACACGTCGAGGCCGGCCACCGGATCATCGCTCGCCAGGCCTGCGCGCAGGCGCAGCCGATACCAGTGACCGCGCGGATGGCCGCCCAGGTACATGCCGAATTCACCCGCCTGGGCGGGCGTCACGCGTGCCTCGGAGGGCGTGACGTCGAAGGACTCGCTGCAGCGGGCAAGGAAGGTCACCGGCGTCAGGCCGTTGAGGTCGCGCACCACCCGGTTGTAGTCCATGATCTTCATCTGCGTGTGCGGGAAGATCACCGCCAGGAAGGCGTCCGACGACAGTGTCCGGCCCGGCTGCCGCCGCGCGGCAGCGACCCGCGACGCGGCCGCCGAGCGGTGATGACCGTCGGCGATATACAGCGCCGGCATGGCATCGAAGGCGCGCACCAGCGCGGCAACGCGTTGGTCATCGGCAAGCCGCCAGACCTGGTGGCGGATGCCGTCGTCGGCCGTCACGTCGCTGTCGGCATCGCCCTGCGCAATGCCCGCAATCAGCGCATCGACGGCTGCGTCGGCGCGATAGGCGAGCAGCACCGGGCCGGTCTGGGCCGACAGGGCCTCGATCTGCCGTACGCGATCGTCTTCCTTGTCCGGCCGCGTGAATTCGTGCTTGCGGATGCGATTGGTGTCGTAGTCGGCCACGCTCGCGGCGGCGACCAGTCCGGTTTGCACATGGTCGCCCATGGTCAGCCGATAGGCGTAGAAGGTCGCCGACGCGTCGCGCCGCAAGGTGCCGGCAGCGACCATGCGGGCAAGGTTTTCCGCCGCCTTGGCATACACGGCGGACGAATAGATGTCGGTGCCTTCGGGCAGGTCGATCTCGGCCTTCGAGATATGCAGGAAGGAATCGGGCCTGCCGGCCGCACGGGCGCGCGCCTCTTCGCTGGAAAGCACGTCGTAGGGCGGTGCGGCAACGGCGGCAGCGTGCCCGGGGGCAGGGCGCAGGCCACGGAACGGACGGATCAGGCTCATGGGGCAATCCCTCGTGCGGCGCGCAAGGCGGCAGCGGCCTCGCGGATCATGGTTTCGGTGGTGGACCAATCGACGCAGGCGTCGGTGACCGAGCAGCCGTAGCGCAATTGCGAATGATCGGCGGGTATCGGTTGATTGCCTGCCTCGATAAAGCTTTCAATCATCAGGCCGATGATCGAACGGTGGCCGGCGCGAGTCTGACGGGCGATCTGGTCGACGCAGTCGCGCATCACCAGCGGCTGCAGCTCCGGCTTCTTGAAGCTGTTGGCGTGCGAACAGTCGATGACGATGTTGTGCGGGCGCTTGGCCTTTGCCAGCGCGGCCTCGGCCAGCGTCACGCTGACCGTGTCGTAGTTCGGCCGCTCGCCGCCGCCGCGCAGCACCAGATGGCCGTAGCGGTTGCCGCGCGTGCGCATCACCGACGAGCGGCCCTGCGCGTTGATGCCGAGAAAGGCGTGGGGTCGCGAGGCGGAGACGATGGCATTGACGGCCGCATCGAAGGAACCGTCGGTTCCGTTCTTGAAGCCCACCGGCGAGGACAGGCCCGACGACATTTCGCGGTGCGTCTGCGATTCGGACGTGCGCGCGCCGATCGCCGTCCACGCGATCAGATCGCCCAGATACTGCGGCGAAATCGGATCGAGCGCCTCGGTTGCCGCCGGCAGCCCCATCTCGTTCACCGCAAGCAGAAACTCGCGTGCCTTCTGCATGCCTTCCTCGATGTGGAACGAGTCATCCATGCGCGGGTCGTTGATGTAGCCCTTCCAGCCGGTGGTGGTGCGCGGCTTCTCGAAGTACACCCGCATCACCAGCAGCAGCGTGTCGGCCACCTCATCGGCCAATGCCTTAAGCCGGCGCGCGTAATCGATGCCGGCGACCGGGTCGTGGATGGAGCAGGGGCCGACGACGACAAAGGTGCGCGGATCGGACCGGTCGAGGATGGCCTCGACGGCCCGGCGTCCGCCGACCACGGTCGCTGCCGCCGCATCGGAAATCGGCACCCGGTGGTGGATTTCTTCGGGCGTCGGCATCGGCTCGACGGCGGCGATATTGAGGTTTTCGGTGCGCTGCATCGGGAGATCGGGGTGAATCAAACAAGCAATTCTAGCTGCGGCGCCTCGTGCGACCGGGTGCGCTGTCGCAAAACGGTAACGTCGAATGCCAACAATGCACATCTTTCAACGACACACCCAAGGAGACTCCCATGCGCATCCTGTCACTCGCCGTCCTGCCGCTGATCCTCGCCGCGTGCGCCAGCACGCCGCCCGCCGCGCCTGCCGCCGCGCCGGTAGCCGCCGCGCCTGCCGCCAAAGCGGCCGAAGCCAAGCCGGCACCGCAGTGCTGGAACGGCGACGCCAGCCAGTTCGTCGCCGTCGGCACCAAGACCGCCATTTCCGGCGTCAACGTCGAATGCAAGCTCACGTCCGACGGCAAGTCGGCGCAGTGGATGGGCGTGAAGTAAAACCGCTACGCCGGCTTCAAGCAAGCCGGCGCAGCAAGGTCTTCACGGCCGCGACGCGCTCGGCGAGCGCGGCCGTTTCCTTCTTCCATGCCAGCTTGTCCGGTCCGGCCAGCCGGAACGCGCGATCGGACTGCACCAGCCGGATGATCGCGGCGGGTTCCAGCGGCGTGTCCTTGGCGAATTGCAGCGTAATGGCGGCCGGCCCCGCATCGATCTTCGCCACGCCCAGCGGGCGAGCAGAAAGGCGCAGGCGGTGCGTCTCGATCAGCGTCGTCACCTGGGCCGGCAAGTCGCCATAGCGGTCGATCAGTTCTTCCTGCATCAGGCGCAGTTCGTCTTCGCTGTCGCAACCCGATAGCCGCTTGTAGAGCGTCAGCCGCTCGTGGACGTCGGGGCAGTAGACGTCCGGCAGCAGGGCCGGCGCCCGCAGGTTGATCTCGGCCGTGACCGCCAGCGGTTGCGTGAGGTCGGGCACGGCCTTGCCCGCCTTCAGCGCCTGCACGGCCGCGCCGAGCATGTTGGCGTACATCGCGAAGCCGATTTCGTGGATTTCGCCGCTCTGGTTTTCCCCCAGCACCTCGCCGGCACCGCGGATCTCCAGGTCGTGCATGGCGAGGAAGAATCCCGAACCCAGTTCCTCCATCGCCGCAATCGCATCGAGCCGGCGCTGCGCCTGCGCCGTGGGTTTGCCGTGCTCGTCGGTCAGCAGATAGGCGTAGGCCTGGTGATGGCTGCGGCCGACGCGGCCGCGCAACTGGTGCAGCTGCGCCAGCCCGAAGCGATCGGCGCGGGCGATGATGATGGTGTTGGCGTGCGGATTGTCGATGCCCGTCTCGATGATCGTCGAGCACAGCAGCAGGTTGTGCTTCTGCTGCGTGAATTCCCGCATCACGCGCTCCAGTTCGCGCTCCGGCAACTGGCCGTGGCCGACCACGATGCGTGCCTCGGGCAGCAGCTCGGCCAGGCGTGTGCGCATGGTCTCGATGGTATCGACCTCGTTGTGCAGGAAGTACACCTGGCCACCACGCTTGAACTCGCGCAGGCAGGCTTCGCGCACCAGCCCGCGCGACCACCTGGACACGAAGGTCTTGATCGCCAGCCGCCGGGAAGGCGGCGTCGCGATCACCGAGAAGTCGCGCAGTCCCTCGAGCGACAGGCCCAGCGTGCGCGGGATCGGCGTGGCGGTGAGCGTCAGCACATCGACGGACGCGCGCAGGGCCATGAGGGCCTCTTTCTGACGCACGCCGAAGCGATGTTCTTCGTCGATGACGACCAGCCCCAGACGCTCGAAATGCACATCGCCCTGCAACAGCCGGTGCGTGCCGATGAGGATGTCGATCTTGCCGGCCGCCAGCAGGCGCACCGCCTCTTCCTGTTCCTGCTTCGACTTGAAGCGGGACAATTCGGCGACCCGCACCGGCATGTCGGCAAAACGGTCGGAGAAGTTCTGGTAGTGCTGTTCGGCGAGCAGCGTCGTCGGGCACAGCACCGCGACCTGCTTGCCATCGGCAACCGCGACGAATGCTGCGCGCATCGCCACTTCGGTCTTGCCGAAGCCGACATCGCCGCAGACCAGCCGGTCCATCGGTTTGCCCGAGGTCATGTCCTCGATCACGGCACGGATGGCCGTCATCTGGTCGGGCGTTTCTTCAAAGCCGAAGCCGGCGGCAAACGCTTCCAGGTCGTGCGGTCGCAGACTGAAACGGTGGCCTTCGCGGGCGGCGCGCTGCGCGTAGAGCGCGAGCAGTTCGGCGGCGGTATCGCGGACCTGCTCGGCCGCCTTGCGCTTGGCCTTTTCCCATTGGCCGGAACCGAGCGTGTGCAGCACGACGCTTTCCGGATCGACGCCGCTGTAGCGGCTGATGACCTGCAATTGCGCCACCGGCACGTAGAGCTTGGCGCCAGCGGCATATTCGAGATGCAGGAACTCGGTATCGCCGTCGCCGGTATCGAGATGCACGAGCCCCATGTAGCGTCCGATGCCATGGCTTTCGTGCACCACCGGATCGCCGACCTTCAGCTCGGACAGGTCGCGCAGCCAGCCTTCGAGATTCGCCCGCCGGCCGCCGTCGCGACGATGGCGTGGCCGCGCCGTCGCGGCATACAGTTCGTTCTCGGTGATGATCGCGAACTCGCCCGGGACGGCAAAACCGCCGGACAAGGGGCCGACCGTGAGCATCGGCGAGGTCGAGCCGGCAACGAAGGCGGCGAAATCGGCACACGCTTCGCAGGCGAAATCGTGGACGCGGAACATTTCGGCCAGCGTTTCGCGGCGACCGGCCGATTCGGCCAGGATCAAGACCCGACCGGCATACGCGCGCACGAAGCCGCGCAGCGCCGCCAGCGGATCGTCGGCGCGGTGCTGCACGGCGAGGTCGGGCAGGCCCAGGGCGTCGCCTGCCGCAGGCGCCATGCCGCCACCACTGTAGTTTGCGACGTATTGGCCGAAGGCATTGGCGTGCGTGAAGAACGCCTCGTCGCGCAGGAACAGTTTGCCCGGCGGCAGGATCGGCCGCGAACGGTCGCCGCCAAGGAGCTTGTGGCGGCCCTGCGTATCGTTCCAGAACTCGGCCAGCGCCGCCGGCACGTCGCCATGCAGCACAATGCGCGAGGACGCCGGCAGGTAGTCGAACAAGGTAGCCGCCGCATCGAAGAACAGCGGCAGGTAGTACTCGATGCCGGCCGGCAGGATGCCGTTGGAAACATCCTTGTAAAGCGCCAGGCGCGAACAATCGCCCTCGAAGGCTTCGCGAAAACGCTGGCGAAAGGTCGTTCGTCCCGCCTCACCGACGGGGAACTCGCGCGCCGGCAGCAAGCGAATCTCGGTCACCGGATAGACCGTGCGCTGGCTGTCGGCGTCGAAGCAGCGGATGGTCTCGATGCGATCGTCGAACAGCTCGATGCGGTAGGGCAGGCCGGCGCCCATCGGGAACAGGTCCACCAAGCCGCCGCGCACGCTGTATTCGCCGGCGGCAACCACCTGCGTCACGTGTGCGTAGCCCGCACGCGTCAGCTGCATGCGCAGGGCGTCGAGATCGAGCGCATCACCCTGACGCATGAAGAAGGTGTGGCCGGCGACGAAACCCGGCGGCGCCAGCCGCGTCACCGCCGTCGAGGCGGCCGTGACCAGCACGTCGCACTCGCCGCGGCTCACCGCATGCAGGGTGGCCAGACGCTCGGACACCAGATCCTGATGCGGCGAAAAATGGTCGTAGGGCAGCGTCTCCCAATCTGGCAGGAAGGCGATGCGCTGCGTCGGCGCGAACCAGCGCATTTCGTCGACGAGGCGTTGCGCTTCCAGCGGACTGGCGGCGACCACCATCAGCAACGATCCGCCGGCCGCCAGCCCGGCAATCTGGCGGGCGTCGACCGACGGTGGCGCAGCAGGCAGGTCGATGCGCCGTCCGGGCGCGGGAACTGGATGAGACAAGGGGGCAGCCGGCAGGAGAAGGGCGCGGATTATACGGAGCCGCAACGGCCGGCTAGCGCCCGCGGGGGCTCATTTGCCGCTCATTTGCCACTCATTTGCCTCTCATTTTCCGGCAAGGTAGACCTTGTCGTCGAAGCTGGTGACCCAGTGCGGCACATAGACCACCATCAGCGTGATCGCGGCACCATTGAGCCACGCCTCGGCAAAGCCGAGCAGCACGAAGAACAGCAGGTATTCCGAAAGCAGGTGCGAGCTCGGGTAGGCGTCGGCAAGCGAGAACAGCGCCGACGAGGCAAGGCCGGCGGCGACGACGCTGACGGCGGCACCGAAGAAGGCGCCGACAAAAACATAGACGAAGAAATTGGCCGGCAGGAAGCGCGTCACGGCCCGATGCACGGCGTAGGCGACGCCTACCGGCACGGCGATGCTGATCAGCGTCGTGAGGCCGATCGCCGCCCAATCGCCGCCACCATTGAGCGTCACCGCCGCAAGCACGGCCGCGAGCCCGACCACGGCCAGCCCCGGTCCGAACATCAGCGTCATCATCGTCGCGCCGACCAGATGCAGGCTCAGGCCCGGCTGGACGCCTGCCTTCATGCTCCACAACAGCGTCAACACGACGATGCAGCCCAGCCAGATGTTCAGCCGGCCGGCCACGGCCAGCCGTGACCACGGGGCAAGACGCACTGCCCAGATGAGCAATCCGAACGCGACGACCTGCCCGGCGAGCAGCCAGCCTTGGGGAAAAAGGGATGCGGGGAGATTCAAGTCGAAAACCTCGGTTCAAGCCACAGTGCGCACAGAGGACACAGAGACCTGGCAACGCAGCGGACGGCGCCTGCAATCACGCGCTGGGTGAATCGCAGAAGGATGCCAAACACTTGATTCACCTATGTGCTCTCTGTGACCTCTGTGGCTGACTGTTTCGTCCAGATTCAAGCGTGGGCAATCGACAGCGGCACGCGACGGTGGCCGAAACCGCCAGTGTACAGGCCGAATCGCCCGGGAATCGCCGTGCCGCAGGCCGTGCAGCGGCCTTGCGCATCGAGCGCGTAGGCGCTGATATCGTACCAGTCGCGCTGGATGACGACCTTGCCGCAGCCGGGGCAGAGCGTCGCGTCGCCGGCCCGATCATGCACATTGCCCGTATAGACGAAACGCAGGCCGGCCTCGCGCGCAATGTCGCGCGCCTGGCGCAGCGTCGCCGGCGGCGTCGGCGGCGTTTCGTCGAGCTTCCAGTCCGGGTGGAAAGCCGTGAAATGCAGCGGCACGTCCGGCCCCAGTTCGCGTGCCACCCATTGCGAGAGCTGGTTTACCTCGTCGGCGCTGTCGTTCCGGCCGGGGATCAGCAGCGTCGTCAGTTCGATCCAGCAGTCCGTTTCGTGGTGCACCAGCGCGATGCAGTCGAGCACCGGCTGCAGGTGGCCACCGCAAAGCTTGACGTAGAACTCGTCGGTGAAGGCCTTGAGGTCGATGTTGGCGGCGTCCATCGCGGCATAGAACTCGCGGGCCGGGCCCGGGTGCATGTACCCGGCCGTGACGGCGACCGGGGACACGCCGGCCGCGCGGCAGGCCTGCGCCGTATCGATGGCGTATTCGGCAAACACCACCGGGTCGTTGTAGGTGAAGGCCACGGAACGCGCGCCTTGCGAGCGGGCCGCGCGGGCGATGGCCTGCGGGGAGGCCTCGGCCATCAGGCGGTCCATGTCGCGCGATTTCGAAATGTCCCAGTTCTGGCAGAACTTGCAGGCGAGGTTGCAGCCCGCCGTGCCGAACGAGAGCACGCTGGAACCCGGAAAGAAATGATTGAGCGGCTTCTTTTCGATCGGATCGATGCAGAAACCGGAACTGCGGCCGTAGGTCGTCAGCAGCATTTCGCCATCCTGCATGCCGCGCACGAAGCATGCCGCACGCTGTCCCTCGTGCAGCCGGCAATCGCGCGGACACAGATCGCACTGGATGCGGCCGTCCGGCAAGGTGTGCCACCAGCGGGCCGGCTGGCCCGTCAGGCGTTCGCCGGTTCCTGCCATTTGCGCACCTTGTAGCGTTGCAGTCGGACCTCGGGCGACCAGAAATCCTCGGCGAGGCCGGCCTTCTGTTTGAGGTGGGCGAGGAACTGCACCGGCTGCGGCAATTGTTCCCACACCTGCGGCAGGAAGGTGCTGCGACGGTCACCGCACGTCAGGATCACGCCATCGACGCCTGGCTGCAGGCGAGCCAGCGCATCCGCTTCGTCCACCACCGGAAAGGCTTCGGGTGGCGAAAGCAGCGACACTTCCACCCGTGTCCGCTCGAACTCCTTTGCCGTCAGCGGGGCAAAGCGAGGATCGCGAAAGGCCGCGGCGCGCGCGTTTTCGCGCACATCGTCATCCAGCGCACGCCACGCTTCCAGCGTACCAATGCAGCCACGCAATGCGCCGCCCTGCGTCAGGGTGACAAAGCAGGCGCCGCGATCGCCCAGCGCCGGATGCCAGGGCTCGGCATGCGTCCCTTGGTGCAACGGTGCGGCAATCGCGTTGCGCGCACGCGCAAGCAAGGCCGCGCCCAGTGCCGCGTGATTTGCGGGTGTCGGATCGACGGCCGGCGGGCGTGGCGTCGGCGCATACAGCGCGAACGACGCATAGCCGACCACGCGCGAGCGATCGCCCGCCGTGTCGCCGGAATTGCAGTGGTCGAGCAGGCGCACCTCCAAACCGTGACGCTTGGCGACCGCGATCAGGGCATTCACCGGCAGGGCGCCGCAAGCTTGATCGTAGCTCGTCAGCGATTCGAGATGCTCGACGTGATGCACGGTCTCGTTGTCGATGCGACGCGCCTCGTCGTAATCGTGGAAGTGGCTCAGGTCCGTGCTGACGACGATCAGCGTCTCGTCGCCGCCCCACAGCGTTTCGATGACCTGGGCGACCTCGCCGACGGTGGCGTTGCCGACAGCCAGCGGCACCAGCGTGAACCGGTCGAGGGCACGCTGCAGGAAGGGTACCTGCACCTCCAGCGAATGTTCCTGCGCGTGCGCCGCCGGGTGTTCGACCACCTGCGGCAAGGCCAATGCGGCATCCATGCCGGCGCGATCGAGCGGTACCTCGCCCAGCGGCGTCGAGAAATGCTCGGCGGCGGGCAAAGCGATGCCGCGCACGGACACGCGATGGCACGGGCCGAGCAGCACCACGCGCGAAATGCGCGCCTTCAGCGGCACCAACTGCGCGAAGGCCGATGCGGCAACGTTGCCCGAATACACATAGCCGGCGTGCGGCACGATCAGCGCCTTCAGATGACGCTGTGCCGGCTCAAAACACAGTCGTGGCGGGACGGCGCGCAGCATGCTGGCCAGGTCGTGCGCGAGCACGCCCGGGTCCGCGGGATAGAACATGCCTGCGACTGCCGGCGGACGGACGTGGATGCGGTTCATGACACCCTCCTGTCCTGCATATGGCGACGATGCGGACGCGAATCAAGCCCCCGCGACGAGCATGGCCAACATGCCGGCGGCAATTGCGGCAAGGCCCGGCAGCGTCCGCCCGGCCAAGGTCCGGCCGCCGATGCTGAGCACCAGCCCGCTCTTGAACACGATATTCGCCAGCACGGCGAGCACGATGGTGACGACGGTCGTGCGCTCGACGAGCGTGCCGGTATTGAACAGGCGCAGCGTCGACAGCGTGATGGCGTCGACATCGGTCAGGCCCGACGCCAGCGCGACGCCGTAAAGGCCGCCGTCGCCGGCGAAATCCTGCAAGGCGGCGGACACGACCAGCACCACGGCGTACAACGCGCCGAACGACAACGCCGCCTTGAGTTCGGTCGGGTTGCCGATCTGCGGCGTCGGCAGGTCGCCACTGCCCATCAGGCTGCGCCAGGACAGCGCCAAGACGATGGCGCCGGCGGCCAATCCGCCGCCGAACACGGCCGCCAGGGTTGCGAGCATTTGCGGCGCCAGCACGGCGGCGACCACGCCCAGCCGGCACAGCACGACCAGCGCGGCGATCTGGATGACCAGCGCCGAGGTGCGGGCCATGTCCTCGTGCGCGCGCGCATGGCGGGCAAACACCATCGTCGTCGCGGTGGACGAGGCGAGCCCGCCGAAAAGGCCGACGAGCGCGGCGCCGTGGCGGGCGCCGACGGCGCGCAGCGAGGCATAGCCGGCGAGCGAGAGTCCCGAGATCAGTACCACCATCCACCAGATCTGGTGCGGGTTGAGCGCCTTGTAAGGTCCGAAGTCCGTGTCGGGCAGGATCGGCAGGATGACGAAGGAGAGTACGCCGAACTGCAGGATCGACGACAGGTCGCGCGGCGTAAGGGCCGCCGACAGGCCGTGCAACTCCGACTTGAAATAGAGCAGGGCGGTGGTGGCGATGGCGAGCATGACCGCCAACGTCGCCTCGCCGAACCAGACCATGGCGCCGAGACCGAAGCAGATCAGCACGGCGATCACCGACGTCGTCCCCGGATCGCCGTCGTCGTGCGGATCGACCGTATTGGCGGCGATCATCATGGCGCCGACGAGGAGCAAACCGGCGACGACGATCCACTGGCTGTCGGCACCTTGCGCCAACAAGCCGCACAGGCAACCCAGCAGGCCGACCAGCGCGTAGGTGCGCAGGCCCGCCTTGGCGTCGGTGGTGCGTTGGCGTTCGAGCCCGATGAGCAGGCCGATCGCCAGACTGACCGCAAACGCCTCGATGGCTTCAAATGACGTCGGCGAGAAGATGCTGCCCATGTGGCGATTATAGAATCGCCCCATGATCCCTCCCGCCCCGGAAGCCGCCGCGCAGTCCACGACCGTTGCGGCGGCGGCACGCTGTTTCGCGCTGATTCCCGCGGCCGGCGTCGGTGCGCGCATGGCCACGGACGGCTTGCCCAAGCAATACCTGCCGCTGCTCGGGCGACCGATGATCTGGCATGCGATCGCCGCGCTGGCCGCTTGCACCGACATCGCGCGCGTCTTCGTCGTGCTGGCCGCGGACGACGCGCATTGGCGCGACGCCGACTACGCCGCATTCGGAGATCGCCTCGTGGCCTTGCGTGCCGGCGGCGCGACGCGTGCGCAATCCGTCGCGCAGGGGCTGGCGGCAGTGCGCGGTGCCGTCTTCGGCGTTGGCGATGACGATTGGGTGCTGGTGCACGATGCCGCGCGACCCTGCCTTGCGCCGGACGCGGTCGGACGGCTGATCGCGCGGGTCCGCACCACGCGTGCGGGCGGCATCCTCGCCTTGCCGGTCGCCGACACGCTCAAGCGCGCCGATGGCCAGGCGTCGCCGGCCATCGCAACCACCGTGGCACGCGAGGGCCTGTGGCAGGCGCAGACGCCGCAGATGTTCCGCGCGGCGTTGCTGGCCGAGGCGCTCGAACGCGCACCGCAGGTCACCGACGAGGCCGGCGCGGTCGAAGCGATGGGCCTGCATCCGTTGCTGGTCGAAGGGGCGCCTACCAACATGAAGGTCACCTGGCCGCGCGATCTGGCGCTGGCCGAACTGATCCTGCGCCAGCCATTGGAGATTCCCGCATGACCATTCCCTATCGCATCGGCCACGGCAGCGACATCCACGCGCTGGTGCCCGGCCGCAGCCTGCGCCTGGGTGGCGTGGACATTCCGCACCCTGCCGGGCTGCTTGGGCATTCCGACGCCGACGCGCTGCTGCACGCGATCACCGATGCGCTGCTTGGCGCGGCGGGCCTGGGCGACATCGGCGGCATGTTCCCCGATACCGACGCGCGCTGGCAGGGCGCCGACAGCCGCGCGCTGCTGCGTGCCGCGGCGGCGGCGGTCGCCGATGCCGGCTGGTGGATCGGCAACATCGACGCGACCATCCACGCCCAGGCGCCGCGCATCGCGCCGCACGCCGCCGCCATGCGCGCGCACATCGCCGCCGACCTTGGCATCGCCCTCGACGCGGTCAACGTCAAGGCCAAGACTGCCGAGCGGCTCGGCGCCATCGGCCGCGGCGAAGGCATCGCCGCCGACGCCGTGGCGCTGATCGTCCGCATGGCCGATGAGCGGGCCTGAAGCCGCTTCGCAACGCGTTTATTTCGCCCTGTGGCCGGATGCCGCGACGGCCGCGCGGCTGCATGCGCTGGCCCTCGACACCCTGCGTGCGGCGGGTGGCGGCCGCGCCGTCAAGGCGGAGTCGATGCACCTGACCTTGGCCTTCATCGGTGCGGTGGATGCCGTGCGATTGGCGCTGCTGGCATCGGTCGCCGACGCGATCGTCGCCGAACCGGTCGATGTCGCACTCGATCGCCTCGGCGTCTTCCGGCGCGGTGGCATCCTCTACGCGGGCATGCACGCGCAAACCCCGACGCTGGCCGCGCTACATCGCCGGCTGACGGCTGCACTGGCGGCCGTCGACGCACCGACCGAGGCGCGCTTCACGCCGCACGTGACCCTCGCCCGGCACGTGCATGCGCCGGACCTGGCGCACCAGATGCCGGCAATTGCCTGGCGCAGCGACAGCTTTTCACTCGTCGAGTCGCAGTTGCGACCGTCCGGAGCGCATTACCGCGTCCTGCATCGCTTTGCGCTGAAGGACTGAAACTACAGTGGTGGCGGGACGGCGGTTGCGCGCCGCTCAACGGTTGCGCGCCGCTCAGCGGTTGCGCGCCGCCGCTCAGCGATTGCGCATGTGTGCGGCGAGGTCGGCGAGCTTGGCTTCGAGCCAGCGGCGCAGCGCCGGCTCGGTGATGACTTCGTCCATCGCCAGGCGCATGCACATCATCCACTGCGCGGCCTCGTCGTCGCCGATCGCGAATGGCAGGTGGCGGGCGCGCAGGCGAGGGTGCCCGTAACGCTCCGCATAGAGCTGCGGGCCGCCCAGCCAGCCGGAAAGAAACATGAACAGCTTCTGTTCCGAACCGGCCAGCGATTCCGCATGCAACTTGCGCACGCCCCACGCCTCGGGCAGCGTGTCCATGTGGGCGTAGAAGCGCGCCACCAGACGCCGCACGACCGCTTCGCCACCGATCAGCTCATACGGTGTGCGATCGGGACCGGGGCGCGGTTCTTCGATCATTTGGGAAACGAGAGCAGGGCGGCCAGGCCCCCGCCTTCGCGTTCGCGCAATTCCAGCCGGCCGCCGTGGCTGCGCGCGATGCGCTCGACGATGGCCAGGCCGAGGCCGGCGCCGGTGACGTTGCTGCGCGCGGCCTCGAGACGCGTGAATGGCCGCTTCACGCGTTCGAATTCCGCCGCAGGAATGCCCGGCCCGCGATCGAGCACGGCAATGCGGGCAAAGCGTGCCGTGGTCGTCAGTTCGAGGTCGATCGGACTGCCCGGCGCATAGCGCGCGGCGTTGTCGATCAGGTTGCTCACGGCGCGGCGCACGGCCTGCGGGCGGGCACGGATTTCCATGGTGGCGCCGGGCGCAAAGCGCACGTCGATGCGGCGTCGCCGGTAGTTCACCGCCAGTTCGTCGAGCAGTTTCGCGAGGTCCACCATCGCCGTCGATTCGCCGGCGTCGGTACGCGCGAAATCGAGGAACTGCGTGATGGTCTTGTCCATCTCTTCGACATCCGCGCTCATGCCCTCGCGCATGCAATCGTCGCCGGTCATCTCGATGCCCATGCGCAGGCGCGTGAGCGGCGTGCGCAGGTCGTGGGAGATGCCGGCGAGCACGAGGGCGCGGTCCTGGTCGAGCTGCGCCAGGTCGCGGTGCATCTGGTTGAAGGCGCCGGAGACCGCGGCAATTTCTTCAGGTCCGTCCTCCGGCAGCACGGGCGGCGTCTGGCCGGCGCCGATCTTGCGCGCGGCGAGCGCCAGATGACGCAGCGGCTGCGAAATGTGCAGCACGATCATCCACGCGCCGAGCAGCGACAGCAGCACGACGGCAAAGCCCCAGCCGAGCCAATCAATGGGAAAGCGCCGCTCGATGCGCTCGCGCGGCAGCGCCACCCAGAATTCCACGTCGTCGACGTCGTCTTCGATGCGCAACGTGACGAACAGGCCGTTTTCGTCATTGCGCTTGAGCGTCAGACGGGTCTGCGAACCCAGCGCGGCGCGCACGAGCTGCTCGACGCGCTCGAGGAACGGGTCGTCGGGCAGCGGTTCGATGCGATCGCCCGCCTCGGCGGGAAAGATGTGGATGCCTTCGCGGTCGGACAACTCGCGCAGCACGGAACGTCGCGCTTCGACGCGCGCCGATACCAGCGTGACGCGGGTCAGGTTGGCGACGGAAACGAGCGTCTGCGCGAGCTGCCGCGCGCGCGGTTCGCGCTCGTAGGTGGAGAAGATGGCGAACCACGCCGCCACCGACAGCAACATCAGGATGGCGATAAGCACGAACGCCCGCCACAGCAGCGAGCGCGGCGCGAACTGCGACAGGAACGGCGACAGGCGAGGCTGCAAGCGCGGTGCCGGTCAGCCGGACTGGCGGGCGCCGTCGGGCACGAAGACGTAGCCGAAGCCCCAGACGGTCTGCAGGTAGCGCGGCTTGCCCGGATCGTCTTCGACCAGCTTGCGCAGCCTCGAGACCTGCACGTCGATGGCGCGATCGAAGACCTCGTATTCGCGACCGCGGGCCAGCTCCATGAGCTTGTCGCGGCTCATCGGCTGCCGCGGGTGTTCGAGCAGCACCTTGAGCAGGCCGAATTCGCCGGTGGTGAGCAGCGTGGTGACGCCGGCGCGTGTCAGCTCGCGGGTGCCCAGATTCACCGACACGCTGCCGAATTCGACGATCTCGTCGGCCAGGGTCGGTGCGCCCGGCGGCGCGCTGGGCGCCTTGCGGCGCAGGACGGCGTGGATGCGCGCCACCAGCTCGCGCGGATTGAACGGCTTGGGCAGGTAATCGTCGGCGCCGAGTTCGAGGCCGACGATGCGGTCGACCTCGTCGCCCTTGGCAGTGAGCATGATGATCGGAATCGATTCGCTGTTGCCGCGCAGGCGTCGGCAGATCGCCAGACCATCCTCGCCGGGCAGCATCAGGTCCAGCACCATCAGGTCGTACAGCTCCCGGCTCAACGCACGGTCCATGGCTTCGGCGTCGGGCACCGCCTTGACGGCGAAGCCCTGGTCGGACAGATAACGTTCGAGCAGCTGGCGCAGGCGAAGGTCGTCGTCGACAATGAGGATCTTCCGCTTTTGTTCGGCGACGAGATCGGGGCGCAGATTGGCACTTGGCATATTCATGGCGTCGAATCCTAGCGATGGCGCGCACGCCGCGCCAGCAGGCGATACATTCGGTTGCAAACCCTTGCAGGAGCGGTAGGGCCGCTGGTTAGAATCCTTGCCGATGCCAGATCCCGCGCAATCCCGCTCCTCTGTTGGCGAACTCTACGCCGGAATGCCGCGCCGGGTGATGTCCTGCGTCCTGGTCGCCCTGACATTGCTGCCGCTCGCGGCTGCCGCGGAGCCGCCGCCTGCGCGCGAAGACCGTCGTTCGGCCGTGCGGCCGCCGCGCGTCGAGGCGCGCAGCCCGGTGTTGATGTCGATCGAATCGCGCACGACCGTCACCGGCAACATGCTGCCCGACGGCTCGCCCGATCCGGCCGAGCGCCAGGTGACGCGCGAAACGACGATCCGCTGGCTGCAACGGGCACGCCCCGAGTTCGGCCCGCGTCCCGATGCGCCGCCCCCCGTGCGCATGACGCGCGAGGAACGCCAGCGCCTGCGCCAAGACATCCGCGAGGCGAACAAGGAGCTGTACGTGCCGGGTACGCCGCGATTCGGCCCGGCGCCGCCCGTGCGCGCCTTCGCGCCGCCGGTGCCGCCACCGACCCAGCCTTCGAGCGAAGGACGCTGAGCGGCGCTGTGCCTCACGCTAATGCGTGCGGCTTTTTTCCTTCATCAGCTGGCTCTGTTCGCGCTTCCATTCGCGGTCGCGTTCGGCATCGCGCTTTTCGTGCTGTTTCTTGCCCTTGGCGAGGCCCAGCGCCAGCTTGACCTTGCCGCGCGTGAAGTGCAGGTCGAGCGGCACCAGCGTGTAGCCGGCACGTTCGATCTTGCCGATCAGGCGATTGAGTTCGCCACGATGCAGCAACAGCTTGCGGGTGCGCGTCGGGTCGGCCTTGACGTGCGTCGATGCGCTGATCAGCGGCGAGATGTGGGCGCCGAACAGGAAAGCCTCGCCGTCCTTCATCAGCACGTAGCCTTCCTTGATCTGCGCGCGACCGGCCCGGATGGACTTGATTTCCCAGCCTTCGAGCACGATGCCGGCTTCGAAGCGGTCTTCGATCGCGTAGTCGTGGAAGGCCTTGCGGTTCTCGGCGATGCTCATGGGGTGTGACGCGCCGCGTGGCGCAAGGCAGGCAAGTAGAATGCCGATTTTAGCCGCCGGCCCCGTTTGCCCCGCATGCCCATCGTCGAAAAGTCCGTTCTCATCGAGCGCACGCCGGCGCAGATGTTCGAGCTGGTCGACGCGGTCGAGCGTTATCCCGAGTTCCTGCCGTGGTGCGGCGGCACGACCTGCCATGAGCGCACGGCCGAGGTCACCGTGGCCACGCTGCAACTGGTCTATCGCGGCATCCGCTCGCAGTGGTCGACGCGCAACGACAAGACCTATCCGCACGACATGCGCATCCACCTGCGGGAAGGGCCGTTCAAGGCCATGGAGGGGCATTGGCGCTTCGTGCCGCTGGGCGATGCAGCCTGCAAGGTCGAGTTCTATCTGCACTACGAATTCTCCAGCCAGGTGCTGGCCCGCGTGATGGGGCCGGTGTTCAATTCGGTGGCCGAAACCCTGGTCGAATCCTTCGTCAAACGAACACGGGATGGTCATGTCTGATCCGATTCATGTCGAAGTCGTCTATGCCCTGCCGGCGCGGCAGGAAGTGATCGCCGTGACGCTGCGCGATGGCGCGACGGTCGAGCAGGCCATCCAGGCCTCGGGCTTGCCGGCGCGTTACCCGGAGATCGACCTGGCGCAGAACAAGGTCGGCATCTACGCCAAGCTGTGCAAGCTCGATGCCACGCTGCGCGACAAGGATCGCGTCGAAATCTACCGGCCGCTGATCGCCGACCCCAAGGAGGTGCGCAAGCAGCGCGCCGCAGCCGGCAAGGTCATGAAGAAGGGCGCCGAGTAGCGGCAAACTACAGTGGTGGCGGCACGGCGCATGGGCGGGGCGGGCGCTTTCTGGGCCGCCGGGCCGGTGCGTATAATGCGTTTTTGACACGAGGGGAATCAGCATGCGAGTCATCCAGAAGGCGCTGACGTTCGACGACGTCCTCCTGGTGCCGGCCCATTCGGCGATCCTGCCGCGCGATGTGCGGCTGACGACGCGCCTGACGCGCAACATCCAGCTCAACCTGCCGCTGGTCTCCGCGGCGATGGACACCGTGACCGAGTCGCGCCTGGCCATCGCGCTGGCCCAAGAAGGCGGCATCGGCATCGTGCACAAGAACCTCAAGCCGAAGGACCAGGCCGCGGAAGTGGCGCGCGTGAAGCGCTACGAGACCGGTGTGCTCAAGGACCCGATCACCATCGGCCCGCGCATGACCGTGCGCGAGGTGCTGGTACTGACGCGGCAACACCGCATCTCCGGGCTGCCGGTGGTGGATGACGGCAAGATCGTCGGCATCGTCACCAACCGCGACCTGCGCTTCGAATCGCGGCTCGACGAAATCGTCGGCAACATCATGACGCCGCGCGAGCGGCTGGTGACCGTCGCCGAGGGCGCCAGCATCGAGGAAGCCAAGGCGCTGATGCACAAGCACAAGCTCGAGCGTGTCTTGGTCGTCAACGACGCCTTCGAACTGCGCGGCCTGATGACGGTGAAGGACATCCTCAAGTCCTCCGAGCATCCGGAGGCCTCGAAGGACGACTTCGGCCGCCTGCGCGTCGGCGCCGCCATCGGCGTCGGCGAGGGCAACCGGGAGCGCGCGGAGCTGCTGGCCGAGGCAGGCGTCGACGTGATCATCGTCGATACCGCCCACGGCCATTCGGAAGGCGTGCTCAAGGCCGTGCAGTGGGTCAAGCGGCAGTTCCCGCAGATCGAGGTCATCGGCGGCAATATCGCGACCGCGGATGCCGCCAGGGCGCTGGTGGACCACGGCGCCGACGGCGTCAAGGTCGGCATCGGGCCCGGCTCGATCTGCACCACGCGCATCGTCGCCGGTGTCGGCGTTCCGCAGATCACTGCGGTGGACGACGTCGCGCAGGCGCTGACGGCGGCCGGCGTACCCTTGATCGCCGATGGCGGCATCCGCTATTCCGGCGACATCGCCAAGGCGATCGCCGCCGGCGCCAATGCCGTCATGCTCGGCGGGCTGTTCGCCGGTACCGAGGAAGCGCCGGGCGAAACCGTGCTCTATCAGGGTCGCTCGTACAAGTCGTATCGCGGCATGGGCAGCCTGGGCGCGATGAAGGACGGCGCCGCCGACCGCTATTTCCAGGATTCGGATGCCAACGTCGAAAAGCTCGTTCCCGAAGGCATCGAAGGCCGGGTGCCGTACAAGGGGCCGGTGACGGCGGTGATCCACCAGTTGATGGGCGGCCTGCGTTCGTCGATGGGTTATGTCGGCTGCGCCACCATCGACGAGATGCGCGCGCGCGCGCAGTTCGTCGAGATCACCTCGGCCGGCATCCGCGAATCGCACGTCCACGACGTGCAGATCACCAAGGAAGCACCGAACTACCACGTCGATTGACTTGGCGGCATGACGACAAGGCGGCTGCGGCCGCCTTTCTTGTTTTCAGGAGCGAAACGTGTCACACCAGAAGATTCTGATTCTCGATTTCGGCTCGCAGGTCACGCAGCTGATCGCCCGCCGCGTGCGCGAACAGCAGGTGTACTGCGAACTGCATCCGTTCGACGTGACGGACGACTTCATCCGCGCCTTCGCGCCGGCCGGCGTGATCCTTTCCGGCGGCCCGAACTCGGTCTACGAGGCCGAGGAATGGCGCGCGCCGCAGGCCGTCTTCGAGCTCGGCGTGCCGGTCCTCGGCGTCTGCTACGGCATGCAGGCGATGGCCGCACAACTCGGCGGCACGGTCGAGAGCAGCCACAAGCGCGAATTCGGCTTCGCCGAGATGCGCGCGCGCGGCCATTCACGGCTGTTCGAGGGCATCCAGGATCGTACCAACGCCGAGGGCCACGGCCTGCTCGAAGTGTGGATGTCGCATGGCGACAAGGTCACCGCGCTGCCGCCCGGCTTCAAGGTGATCGGCAGCAACGACGCCACGCCGATCGCGGCGATGGCCGACGAAGCGCGCCGCTTCTATGCGGTGCAGTTCCATCCCGAGGTGACGCACACGCTGAAGGGCCGCGAGATCTACGCGCGTTTCGTGCGCGACATCTGCGGCTGCAAGGGCGACTGGAACATGCCCGGCTACGTCGAGGAAGCCATCGCCCGCGTGCGTGCCGAAGTCGGCCGCGAGGAAGTCATCCTCGGTCTTTCCGGCGGCGTCGATTCGTCGGTCGTCGCGGCGCTGCTGCACAAGGCCATCGGCGACCAGCTCACCTGCGTGTTCGTCGATAACGGCCTGCTGCGCCTGAACGAAGGCGAGCAGGTGATGCAGACCTTCGCGCGCAATCTCGGCGTCAAGGTCATCCACGTCGATGCCGCCGCGCAGTTCATGGGGCATCTGGCCGGCGTCGCCGATCCGGAGCAGAAGCGCAAGATCATCGGCCGCGAATTCGTCGAGGTGTTCCAGACCGAGGCGCAGAAGCTGCCGCAGGCCAAGTGGCTGGCGCAGGGCACCATTTACCCGGATGTCATCGAATCGGCCGGCGGCAAGACCAAGAAGGCCCACACCATCAAGAGCCACCACAATGTCGGCGGCCTGCCGGAGACCCTGCATCTCAAGCTGCTGGAACCTTTGCGCGAGCTGTTCAAGGACGAAGTGCGCGAGCTGGGTATCGCCTTGGGCCTGCCGCACGAGATGGTGTATCGGCATCCATTCCCCGGGCCGGGGCTGGGCGTGCGCATCCTCGGCGAAGTGAAACAGGAATTCGCCGAACTGCTGCGCCGCGCCGATGCGATCTTCATCGACGAGCTGCGCGCCGCCGACTGGTACGACAAGGTCTCACAGGCCTTTGCCGTGTTCCTGCCGGTCAAGAGCGTCGGCGTCATGGGCGACGGCCGCACCTACGACTACGTCGTCGCGCTGCGCGCCGTGCAGACTTCGGACTTCATGACCGCGAAATGGGCGGAGTTGCCGCACGAGCTGCTGGCGCGCGTGTCCAACCGCATCGTCAACGAGATCCGCGGCATCAGCCGCGTGGTGTATGACGTGACCGGAAAGCCGCCGGGCACGATCGAGTGGGAATAATTCGGAGGCTAGCAACGACTAGCAAGACCTAGCAAGAAACAGCAACTAAGCCCATGTAAATCATGGGCTTTTTTTATTTCTGTGTGAATTATCTGGCAACGTCTGGCAACTACGAGCAACGTTTTGTTGATGGTAAAAACGCTGGTATAAATTTGGAGGTGATGAAAAAAACAGCGGTGTACCATCATCGTCTCACCCCCTCCAGTGATGGTATAAATTTCATAGAACGCCATCTAGTCTGTTGTATTTAAAGAAGTAAATACACTGCAAGTTGGCATCTCGAATGATGGTATACGAAATGCTCACTGAAGCGAAGCTCAGAACCCTCAAACCGGAAGCTAAGCTCTACAAAATCACCGACCGTGATGGTCTGTACATCGCTGTCGCACCGTCCGGGCGGATCACCTTCCGCTACAACTATCGAATCAATGGCCGGCAGGAAACTCTGACTCTTGGTAGGTATGGATACCCCGACGGTATGAGTCTGTCCGAGGCTCGAGACAAACTGGTAAGAGCAAAGGAAGAGCTACAGAAGGGGGTATCACCCTCAAGAAAGAAGACGCGCGAGAAAAGGGCGGTAGCCCTCGAAGACTCATTCAGAGCTTGGGCGAAGCTCTGGTTTGAGAAGTATCAGCAGGCTGAGTCGACCAAAGACATGAGATTGGCGATCTACAACCGGGACATCGAGCCCCGTTTTGGCAGTCTCAAAATGTCTGAAATAACTCACGATGACCTTCGGACTTTGTGTGACAACATCGTGGATCGAGGCGCTCCCGCTGTGGCCATTCACGCGCGGGACATTGTCAGCGGGGTTTATCGGTATGCCAATGAACGTGGGAAGAACTACGAAAATCCCGCCGAAAAGGTTAGACCGAGTTCAATCGCCAAGTTTCAGCCCAAAGACAGGGCCTTGACGAAGGATGAGATCAGAATTGCCTATCGTTACCTCGCTAAGGTTCAGGCCAACCCAGTTCTGAAGCTTGGAATCAAGCTACTGGCGCTAACCATGTTGCGGAAGTCCGAATTGTCAGAAGGGGTGTGGTCGGAAATCAATTTCACAGAATCGATGTGGACAATTCCTGGTGCGCGCATGAAGCGCCGAAATCCTCATGTGGTCTATTTGTCACGGCAAGCCATTGACATCTTGATTGCACTGCGGACGTGTGCCGGAGGATCAAGGTACTTGCTGCCATCACGCTACGACCCCGATATTCCGATCAGCAACAACACCCTTAACCGGATACTTGCTCAAACCTGCGAGACGGCTACGGAAGCAGGTGAGTATCTTGCCCATTTTGGTCCGCATGATTTGCGTCGTACTGCTTCTACGATCCTTCACGAGGCTGGCTATAACTCCGACTGGATTGAAAAGTGTCTGGCGCATGAACAGAAGGGCGTTCGTGCTGTCTATAACAAGGCCGAGTATGCGGATCAGCGCAGAAAGATGATGCAAGACTGGGCAGACATGATCGACAAGTGGACTAGCGAAGAAAAGAAATCGGCATGATCGGCTTTTGAGCCCGCCGTTTTTCCATCCATTCATGGACCTCGTTCAGATACCAGGCTACTCGTCTTGGGGTAATGGCCAGCCTCTGCGGGAATTCACCACGTTTTTCCATGTTGAAAATAGTTCGATCAGAAAGAGGAACGAGCTTAAGAAGTTGCTTACGATCGATGAGTGGTTGAGGTGACGACAGAAATCCTTCCTCAGATATTGTTCGCATTCCGCATTTCTCCATTGCTTGTCATTGCTGGAAAAAGTCTACGGTAGTGATCCAGATAATCAGGGATCAAAAGCGCACAAATCGGACGCATTTCAAAATAGTCCAGCCTCTGAAAGGAACCGCGATTCAGTTCCTTCCTCCATCGAGCTGCTGATAATCAATCGGTTCCTTGCCCTGGTCATCCCCACATACATCAATCGTCGTTCCTCCTCTTCAGTGGAGTCGGTATGGGGAAGGTTGCCTTCTTCAACACCGACGATCCAGACGTTGTCGAACTCCAATCCCTTGGACGAATGGAGCGTCATCAGTTGGATCCCCGTCGACTTCCTCTGGTTATCGGCTGACGAGACATAGCGAAGGCGCTGGCTTAAGGTCCCCGCTAGTTTTGACAGCGACGAGTCCATGCCTTGCAGCAATGCAACCTGCTGGGGGTTGCCGCAGAATGGTGTCATCCAAGTCGAAACACCGTGGATGACCAACGCGACACGGCCCTTCTTCGACTGCTCTATCCAGGAAGTCATTCCTGCGAGCAATCCCAATACCTTCGGGCGATCATCACCCTCAGTACTCAGGGCTTCAAGGATCGTGGCGAGGTACGAGAGACAGTCGCCAGTGGTTTGAATCTTCCGGGAGTTGATAGAGCTGGCAGCGACACCTGAAAACGACAGAGCGTTGGCCACCCCAGTCCATCCACCGTCAAGAACGCTGCGCAGGATTCCCAGATAGGTACTGCCCAGTTTGCGATCCCAGATTCGCTTGCCACCTGTTCGACGATAGGGGATGTTGGCGCCGCTCAAGGATATTTCCAGCGGATCAAGCATGCTGTTTGTCCTACCTAGAATTCCCCACTCGGCGTCCGGTCCGACCGCCCTGATCCGAGCTAGCAATAGTTCGGCTTCATCCCATCGGTCAGATGCTCTGATGACCTGAACCTCGCCTGGCGAAGTTCTGAAAGCTTCAATCCGCTTTGGCGCTCTGAGTTTGTTGTGGGCAATCAGCTTGGCCGCATGTTCAAGGATGTTTGGTGCGCAGCGGTAGTTCAAGGGCAACGTGGTTTCTGTGGAGACCAATGTACCGGAGACATCTGTAAGTCCCAAGTACCCCATGGCATGGCGGAATGCATACAGACTTTGGTCGTCGTCTCCTACCAGGCTGACTTCGATACCGGCGAGACCGTGAGCCTTGACCCATTCCATCTGAACTTCATCCATGTCCTGGGCTTCGTCGACCAAGAGCCACCGAATCGGCAGGGGCATCATTTCTTGGGCATGCATTTTCTGGACGACCGACAGAACGATATCCGAAAAATCCATCGCGTCTTCAGAGGAAAGCGTCTCCTGGTAGATGCCATAGATCATCTCCAACTCGGGGTCACTCGCTATCGGAGGAGATATCCTGGCCTTCGCGCTGTCGATGAATTTGAGGGTGTCATCGAACGATGCAGCAATTGGATGCTCAGCCAGGCATCGACGGAGCAGGGCCAACCGTTCTCCCTCGGAAAGCAGACGCCTGGGCTTGATTGATCGTGGCAGACGTTTGAGTTGAGACAGGGCAATCGAATGAAACGTTCCGACTGCCAGTCGACGTCCAACATCAGGCTTGCACGAGGGCAGGATACGGCTCTTCAGTTCTGCAGCGGCATCTCGCGTAAACGTGACTGCACACAATCGCCCTTTGTCGTGTGATGTCAGCAGCCGAATGGCGCGCTCAGAAAGTACGCGGGTTTTTCCTGATCCAGGACAGGCCAGTACCGTGCAATGGCCGGCAGTCGATACGGCGCGTTCCTGAAATGGATTGAGTTCCACCTACACAACGGGAACGCTGATCGGACT
>JBGARB010000114.1:0-6110 GCA_044230495.1 Rhodocyclaceae bacterium | reverse complement strand
GCCGATGCGGCGGATGTCCAGGCGCACCGAGGCGTAGAACTTGAGCGCGTTGCCGCCGGTGGTGGTTTCGGGGCTGCCGAACATCACGCCGATCTTCATGCGGATCTGGTTGATGAAGATCACCAGCGTGTTGGTGCGCTTGATGTTGCTGGTCAGCTTGCGCAGCGCCTGGCTCATCAGCCGCGCCTGCAGGCCGGGCAACTGGTCGCCCATCTCGCCCTCGATTTCGGCCTTGGGCACCAGTGCGGCCACAGAATCGATGACGATCAGGTCAATGCCGCCCGAGCGGACCAGCATGTCGGCAATCTCCAGCCCCTGTTCGCCGGTGTCCGGCTGCGAAATCAGCAGGTCGGGCACATTCACGCCGAGCTTGCCGGCATACACGGGATCGAGCGCGTTCTCGGCGTCGATATAGGCGGCAGTACCGCCTGCCTTCTGGACTTCGGCCACGACCTGCAGGCAAAGCGTGGTCTTGCCGGAGGACTCCGGCCCGTAGATTTCGACGACGCGACCGCGAGGCAAGCCGCCGATGCCCAGCGCGATGTCGAGGCCGAGCGAGCCGGTCGACACCACCTGGAGGTCGTTCTCGATCTGGGCCGCGCCCATTTTCATGATCGAGCCCTTGCCGAACTGCTTTTCGATCTGCGCCAGCGCTGCCTGCAGCGCCTTGGCCTTGTTGTCGTCCATTGCCTTCCTTCCGAAGTTGAATTGATTATGGCACGCTATTTGCCTGTGCCAGCAGGCCGCGCAGCGCATGCACCACCGCCTGCCGGCGCACGGCTTCGCGATCTCCCGCGAATTGCCGGCGTTCGGTGGCGGGTGCCCGCCCACGCACACCCCAGGCAAAGCATACGGTGCCCACTGGCTTATCCGGTGAGCCACCCCCCGGACCGGCGATGCCCGTAATCGCGACGGTCAGGATAGCTGTGGATTTTACCAGTAGTCCGGCCGCCATGGCGGCCGCGACATCGAGACTGACGGCGCCATATCGCGCAATGAGCGCAGGCGGCACGCCGAGCAGGTCGGTTTTCGCTTCGTTGCTATAGGTGACGACGCCGCGCTCGAACCACGCCGAACTGCCCGCCGTGTGAGTGATCACTTGCGCCAACCAGCCGCCGGTACATGATTCGGCGGTGGCGATCATGAGGCGCTGGGGGCACTCGGCGGAAGGCGCCGTGGCTGCATCGAGCGAGCGCGACAGCGCGGCCAGTTCGTCGTCCATCACCGCCAGGCGTCGAGGGCCGCCTTGGCAGCGGCGATGACGAAAATCGAAAATCCGGCGGCCACCGTGTCGTCCATCATGACCCCGAAGCCGTTCTTGACCCGCTGGTCGAAGTAATCGGCCGGTGGCGGCTTGGTGATATCGAAGAAACGGAACGCGGCGAACGCCGCCGCCTGCCAGGCCAGCGTCGGCGGCGTCAGCCAGAGCACCGCCCAGAACGGCGCGATCTCGTCCCAGACGATGCTGCCGTGGTCGATGACGCCGAGCGCGCGGCCGGTGATCTGGCAGGCCGCAACGCCGACGGCAAAAGCCAGCAGCAGGAAGACGCCAAATGCCGCGTCGACCGGCAGCCACTCGCGCAGCGGCGCATACGCCAGCCATGCGAACAGCGTGCCGGCCGTGCCCGGCGCCCATGGCGACAGGCCCGAGCCGAAGCCGCAGGCGATCACATGCGCGGGATGGCGCAGCAGAAATCCGAAGGGCGGCGCGGGCGATTTCGACATATCGCGAAACTAGCCGAAATGATCGAAGCCGCGGCGTGCGGGCGTGATGTCCGCGCCGGTGGCGTCCGCCAGCGTCACCGTGCCGGCCACCCCATCGCGCGCCATGCCGATGCGGGTCACCGTCACGCCCGCCTGAGCTGCCGCGGCCAACACGGCGTCGCGTCGTGCCGGCGGTGCCGTGAACGCCAGCTCGTAATCGTCGCCGCCCGACCAGACACATTGAAAACACAGTGGTGGCGGCACGGCGCTTGCCCATGTCAGCGGCGGCAGCGCGTCGGCAGCCAAGGCCAGCGCGAGGCCGGAGCGCTCGGCGATGTGACCGAGGTCGGCCAGCAGGCCGTCCGAAACATCGATGCAGGCGCTGGCGACGCCGCGTAGCGCCAGCCCGAGCGCCACGCGCGGCTGCGGTCGCTGCAGCGCTGCGATGCAGTCGGCTGCTGCCGCCGCCGGCAGCACGACGCGACCCTGCAAATGCGCCAGCCCCAGCGCGGCGCGTCCCGGCGCGCCGCTGACCCACACGTCGTCGCCGACCGCCGCGCCATCGCGGCGCAAGGCCGTGCCGGCAGGCGCTTCCCCCAGCATCGTCACCGACAGGCAAAGCGGCCCGCGCGTGGTGTCGCCGCCAACGAGCGCGACATCGTAGGCATCGGCGCAGGCGAAGAAGCCTTTCGAAAAGGCCGCCAGCCAGTCTTCAAAACACAGTGGTGACGCGACGGCGCCAAGCGCGTCGGGCGCCGGCAATGCCAGTGCGAGCAACGCCCAGCGCGGCCGCGCGCCCATCGCGGCGATATCGGAAACGTTGACCGCCAGCGTCTTCCAGCCCAGGTCGGCCGGATCGGTCTCAGGCAGGAAATGCGTGCCGGCGACCAGCATGTCGGTCGTCGTGACCAGATCGAACCCGGGAGCGGGCCGCAGCAGCGCGGCATCGTCGCCGACGCCCAGCGCAACGCCGGCAGCGGGCGCGGTCGGGCGCGTGAAATGGCGCCGGATCAGGTCGAATTCGGAGGCCAAGCGCATGGCCGGCACCGTGGCGTCAGCGGGTGCCGAATTCGCCCGGCCGCACCTGTGCGGCGAGCTTGTCGAGCACGCCGTTGACGAATTTGTGGCCATCCACGCCGCCATAGACCTTGGCCAGCTCGATGGCCTCGTTGATGATGACGCGATAAGGCGTATCGGCATGACGCACAAGCTCGCAGGCGGCCATCAGGAGGATGCTGCGCTCGACCGGCGAGACCTCGCCCCACGGCCGGTCGATATACGGCGAGAGCTGCGCGGCGAGCGCGTCGCGGTGGTCCAGCGATTCGCCGAGCAGCCGGTCGTAGAGCGCGCGGTCGGCCTTGTCGAAGCCGCCGACATCCGCGACCTGCACCTGGATCGCGGCTTCGTCCTGATCGCCGACGAAGTGCTGGTAGAGGCCCTGAACGACGAATTCGCGCGCGCGCCGGCGGGGCGACCGATACGTCGTGGTCATGAGCATTCCCCCCGTCCCCCTTGCCATGCATGGGGGCGACCGAGCTTCGCCGCTGCGCGGCTCCGCGATATCTGCTGCGCCCGCCTTGGGGCGGCCCGGCGGCGGTCGCTCACTTCGCGAGCCCTTTGCAACGACGCAGCAGATTGGCCATCTCGACGGCGGCTTCGGCCGCCTCGCCGCCTTTTTGCGCCATGCGCACCAGCGCCTGGTCGTCGTTTTCGGTGGTCAGCACGCCGTTGGCGATCGGCACGCCGGTATTGAGCTGCACGTCGGTGATGCCGCGTGCCGACTCGTTGGAGACGATCTCGAAATGGTAGGTCTCGCCGCGGATCACGGCGCCGAGCGCGATCAGCGCGTCGAAGCGGCCGGTCTGCGCCATCGTCTGCAGGACCAGCGGAATCTCCAGCGCGCCGGGCACGCTGGCGAGCACGATGGCATCGTCGGCAACGCCCATGCGCGCCAGCGCGTCGCGGCAGCCGGCCAGCAGGCCTTCGCCGATGTCGCGGTTGAAGCGCGCCATGACGATGCCGATGGCAAGGCCGGTGCCGCTGGTGTCGGGGTCGAGTTCGCAGAGCTTCATGACTGGTATCCGGTGATGTCGAGGCCGAAGCCGGCGAGGCTGGGCATCTTGCGCGCCGAACCGATCAGCCGCATCTTGCCGACGCCGACCTCGCGCAGGATCTGGGCGCCGATGCCGTACAGGCGCGGGTCCCAGCGCGGCGGCCGCACACCTTCGTCGCCGAGCGCGGCGATCATGTCGGCGGTGCTCTCGCGCCGGTGCAGCAGCACGATGACGCCGGGGCCGTTGCCGGCAATCGCCTGCATGGCATCGACGAGGCTGACGCGATGGCCGGGACGTTTGGCATCGAGGAAATCGAACAGGCAGACGGAATCGTGTACCCGCACCAGCGTTTCCCGGTCGCGGGCGATCTCGCCGCGCGAGAGGGCGAAATGCACCTCGCCGCTGGTCTGGTCGACAAAGGCGCGCAGGCGGAATTCGCCCAGCGGCCCGGCGACCTGCCGGTCGGCGATGCAATCGACGAGGCGCTCGTGCTCGGAGCGGTAGTGGATCAGGTCGCGGATGGTGCCGATCTTGAGGCCATGCGTGGCGGCGAACTCGATGAGGTCGGGCAGCCGCGCCATCGTGCCGTCGTCCTTGAGGATCTCGCAGATCACCGCCGCCGGCTCGCGGCCGGCCATGCGTGCGAGGTCGCAGCCGGCCTCGGTATGGCCGGCGCGTACCAGCACGCCACCGGTCTGCGCCATCAGCGGAAAGATGTGGCCCGGCTGGACGATGTCGGCAGCACTGGCGCCGCGTGCCACCGCGGCCTGCACGGTACGGGCGCGATCATGCGCGGAGATGCCCGTGGTGACACCTTCGGCGGCCTCGATCGAGACGGTGAAGGCGGTGCCGTGCGGCGTGCGGTTGTCGCGCACCATCAGCGGCAGATCGAGCTGGCGGCAGCGCGCCTCGGTGAGCGTCAGGCAGATCAGGCCGCGGCCATGCTTGGCCATGAAATTGACGGCCTCCGGCGTGACGTGGTCGGCGGCGAGAACGAGGTCGCCTTCGTTTTCGCGGTCCTCTTCGTCGACCAGGATCACCATGCGGCCGACCTTGATGTCGTCGATGATGTCTTCGATGGGGCTGATGCGCATGGCGTCGGCAGGCGGTTGCGGGGCAAGCATTCTACGGTGGGCGCGCGCAGGCGCTACGCGGCCGACGCCAGCCGTTCGGCGTAGCGGGCCATCAGGTCGACTTCGAGATTCACCCGCGCACCGGCGGCCAGCCGGCCCAGCGTGGTGACGGCGACGGTATGCGGGATCAGGTTGATCGAGAACCGCCGGCCCTTGACGCGGTTGGTGGTCAGCGACACGCCATCGACGGTGACCGAGCCCTTGCGCGCAATGTATTTCGCCAGATTCTTCGGCGCCTTGACGACGAGCGCGTGCGATTCGCCCATCGGTTCGAACAGTTCGACCGTGCCCACGCCATCGACATGGCCGGACACCAGGTGGCCGCCAAGGCGGTCGGCCAGGCGCAGCGCCTTTTCGAGGTTCAGCGGATTGCCCACGGCATCGAGCCCGACCGTGCAGCGCAGGGTTTCGGCGGAAACGTCGACGTCGTAGCCGGGGACGCGACCCTCGCGCTTCTTGATGACCGTGAGGCAAACGCCGTTGTGGGCGATGGAATCGCCGATGGCGACATCCTTCAGATCGAGCCCCGGCGCGGTGATGGTCAGCCGCACGCCTTCGGCCAGCGGCGTGATCGCGGCGATGGTGCCGACGCTGGCAATGATTCCGGTAAACATCAGCGGCCTTTCTCGATGCCCTGAAGGTGGGCGAGGAATTTCTCCGCCGGCTGGAAGCCGACGACGCGCGTGCCGGCGATCTCGCGCCCGGCCGCATCGAAGAAGATGATGCCCGGCGGACCGAACAGCCCGAAGCGCGCCAGCAGCGCCTTGTGGGCATCGGTGTTGGCGGTGACGTCGGCCTTGAGCAGCACGAACCGGCCCATCGCCTGCGCGACCGCCGGGTCGGCGAAGGTGAAGCGTTCCATCTCCTTGCAGCTCACGCACCAGTCGGCATAGAAGTCGAGCATGACGGGCTTGCCGGCGGAGGCCAGACGGGCGTCGAGTGCGGCGCTGTCGTCGACCTTGTCGAAATACAGTGATGGCGACACGGCACTCGCCTGTGCACCGCGCAGAAACGTCAGCGGCTGCAGCGGATCGCGCGCGCCGCCGAGCAGCCCGGCAAGCATCGCCGCGCCACCGAGCAACAGCAGCACGCCGAGGCCCTTGCCCAGGCGCTGCCAGCCGTGCGCGTGATCGGGCAGCGGGTCGAGCGCGTGCAGGTAGATCGCCGGGATCACCAGCAGCGCGGCCCAGCCGAACATCACCAGCCACGCCGGCAGCAC
>JBGARB010000033.1:0-27727 GCA_044230495.1 Rhodocyclaceae bacterium | reverse complement strand
GGCAGCCGAGTATGGCGGCGTCTGCCACCTGCGCTTCGACGACACCAACCCCGAAAAGGAAGAGCAGGAATACGTCGATTCGATCATCGACGCGGTGCATTGGCTGGGCTTCGAGTGGGGTGCGCACTGCTATTTCGCGTCGGATTACTTCCAGTGGATGTACGAATTCGCCGAAGTCCTGATCGCCGGCGGCCACGCCTATGTCGATTCGCAGTCGGCCGACGACATGCGCGCCAACCGCGGCACGCTGACCGAGCCGGGCAAGGACTCGCCGTTCCGCAACCGCTCGCCGGCCGAGAACCTCGATCTCTTCCGCCGCATGAAGGCCGGCGAATTCGCCGATGGCGCGCATGTGCTGCGGGCGAAGATCAACATGGCATCGGGCAACATCAACCTGCGCGATCCGGCGATCTACCGCATCCGCCACGCCACGCATCACAACACGGGCGATGCCTGGTGCCTCTACCCGATGTACACCTTCGCGCATCCGATCGAGGACGCGCTGGAGAACATCACGCATTCGCTGTGCACGCTGGAATTCGAAGATCAGCGGCCGTTTTACGACTGGTTGCTGGCGCGCCTGGCCGTAGCCGACTGCATCAACGTGCCGCCGCCGCAGCAGATCGAGTTCTCGCGGCTGAACCTGTCATACGTGGTGCTCTCCAAGCGCAAGCTGATCCAGCTGGTCGAAGAAAGCCATGTCGCCGGCTGGGACGATCCGCGCATGCCGACGCTGGTCGGCGCGCGCCGGCGCGGCTACACGCCGGCGGGCTTCCGCCGTTTCGCCGAGATGATCGGGGTCTCGAAGGCGCATCAGGAGATCGACTACGCGATCCTCGAAGCCTGCATGCGCGACGACCTCGGCGAACACGCGCCGCGTCGCATTGCCGTGCTCGATCCGGTCCGACTCATCATCGACAACTATCCCGTCGACCAGTCTGAAGAGTGCTTCGCGCCCAACCATCCGCAGAAGCCGGAACTGGGAACGCGCGCCGTGCCGTTCTCGCGCGAACTGTGGATCGAACGCGAGGACTTCACCGAGACGCCGCCCAAGGGCTACTTCCGGCTCTATCCCGGCAACAACGTGCGCCTGCGCTACGGCCATGTCGTCAAATGCGTCGGCTGCGACAAGGATGCCGACGGCAAGGTCATCGCGGTGCATTGCGAGGCCCTGCCCGACACCAAGTCGGGCACGCCGGGCGCCGACAGCATCAAGGTCAAGGGCAACATCCATTGGGTCTCCGTGGCCCACGCGCATGCCGCCGACGTCCGGCTCTACGACCGGCTGTTCAAAGTGCCGCATCCGGGGGCAGGCGGCGGGGATTTTCTCGACGACATCAACCCCGATTCGTTGCGAGTCATCCGCGCCCAACTCGAGCCGGCGCTCAAGGAGGCCGCACCCGGCGAATCGTTCCAATTCGAGCGCCACGGCTATTTCGTCGCCGACCGCATCGATTCGCAACCCGGCGCGCCGGTGTTCAATCGCACCGTGACGCTGAAGGATTCATGGAGCGCAGGAAAATGAACTTCAGGCAGACGCTCGCCGCCGCCTGGCAGCGCAACGATTCGCTGCTGTGCGTCGGACTCGACCCCGACCCGGTGAAATTCCCCGCGCACTTCGCCGGCCAGCCCGACGCGATCTTCCGCTTCTGTCGCGAGATCGTCGACGCCACGGCCGACCTGGTGTGCAGCTTCAAGCCGCAGATCGCGTACTTTGCGGCGCATCGCGCCGAAGACCAGCTCGAAGCGCTGATCGCGCACATCCACGAAAAGCATTCGGGCATCCCGGTGATCCTCGATGCCAAGCGCGGCGACATCGGCAGCACCGCCGAGCAATACGCCATCGAGGCTTTCGTGCGCTACGGGGCGGACGCGGTGACCGTGAATCCCTATCTGGGCCGCGACTCCGTCGAGCCCTTCCTGGCCCATGCCGGCAAGGGCGTGATCCTGCTGTGCCGCACGTCGAACCCCGGCGGCAGCGACCTGCAGTTCCAGCCGGTGCGGCCCGACGGCACGACGCTCTACGAGCACGTTGCGCAGCTCGTTGCGCACACCTGGGATCGCGACGGCCAATGTGCGCTGGTGGTCGGCGCCACCTTCCCCAACGAGCTGGCGCGGGTACGCACGCTGGTCGGCGACATGCCGTTGCTGGTGCCGGGCATCGGCGCGCAGGGCGGCGATGTCGAAGCCACGGTGAAGGCGGGCCGCACGGCGGACGGCAGCGGCCTGATGATCAGTTCGTCGCGCGCGATCCTCTACGCCGGCAAGGGCGAGGATTTCGCCGCCGCGGCACGCAGCGCGGCGCTTGCCACGCGCGACGCGATCAACTGCTGGCGACGTTGATGCGCTGACGGAATGCTTCGTCCGGCATCGGCCGGCCGAAGTGCCAACCCTGCGCCAGCTCGCAGCTGAGCTCATGCAGGCCGTCGGCGATGGCTTGCGTTTCGACGCCTTCGGCGAGCACGTCGAGATTAAGGCTGCGTGCCATCTGCACGATGGCACGCACGATGGCGGCATCGTCGGCGTCGGTTTCCAGATCGCGCACGAAGGACTGGTCGATCTTCACCTTGTCGACATCCAGCCGCTTGAGGTAGGCCAGGCTCGAATAGCCCGTGCCGAAATCGTCGATCGCCAGCCGCACGCCGAGCGCCTTCAGCCGCGACAGCGTGCGCATCACCGAATCGGCGCCATCGAGCATCACCGACTCGGTGATCTCCAGCTCCAGCGCATCGGGATCGATGTCGGCCTCGGCAATCGCCCGAGCCACGGTATCGACGATGTCGCCGCGGCGGAACTGCATCACCGACAGGTTGACGGCGACGAACAGGTCCTTCGCGCCGCCGGCGCGCCACGCCGCCACATCGCGACAGGCGCGGCGCAACACCCAGTCGCCGAGCGGCACGATCAGGCCGCCGCTCTCGGCAGCCGGAATGAACTGCGCGGGCGGAATCATGCCGCGCTCCGGGTCGTTCCACCGCAGCAAGGCTTCGGCGCCGATGATGCGTCCGCTCGCGAGATGCACCAGCGGCTGGTAGTGCAGCACGAATTGCCGGCCCTCGATGGCACGCCGCAAGCGGCCCTGCAGATCGAGCTGCTCGCGCACTTCGGCCGTCATGCTCTCGTTGTGGAAGCAATAGGCGTTGCGACCGGCGGTCTTGGCGTGGTACATCGCCAGATCGGCGTGCTTGACCAGATCCTCGAAGTTCTTGCCGTCGTTCGGATACATGCTGATGCCGATCGAACATGAGGCGTGGATGTCCTGTCCCTCGATGCGTACCGGCTGGTCGAGCGCCAGCAGTACCTTTTCGGCCACGCGGGCTGCGGCCTCGGCGTCCACGATGTCGGTCAGCACGACCAGGAACTCGTCGCCGCCGGTGCGGCTCACCGTATCGCTTTCGCGCACCACGGACTGCAGGCGCCGCGCCACTTCGCGCAGCAGCGCATCGCCCGCCGTGTGCCCGAGCGAATCGTTGACTATCTTGAAGCGGTCGAGGTCGACAAACAGCACCGCCAGCGGCCGATGACTGCGCTCGGCGTGTGCCAGGGCCTGCTCGATGCGGTCATGCAGCAACACGCGGTTGGGCAATCCGGTCAGCGCGTCGTAGTTGGCCAGGTACTCGATGTGCGCCTGGGCTTCCTTGCGCTCGGTAATGTCGCTGAAGATCGCGACGTAGTGCGTCAGCGCGCCGGCGGCGTCGCGGACCACCGAGATGCCGATCCACTGCGGATAGATCTGGCCATCCTTGCGGCGATTCCACAGCTCGCCCTGCCAGTTGCCGACCGTGGCCAGCGATTCCCATACTTCGGCGTAAAATGTCTGGTCCTGGCGCCCCGACGAGAGCATCTTCGGATTGCGGCCGGCGACGTCGGCCAGGCTGTAGCCCGTGATGCGCGTGAAGGAGCGGTTGACAGAGATGATGCGGTTGTCGGCGTCGGTGATCAGGATGCCTTCGCCGCTCTCGTCGAACACGCGCGCCGCCAGCCGCTGCGCCTGCTCGTTGCGCCGCCGCTCGGTGTTGTCCCGCGACGTGCCTTCGATGCCGACGATCCGGCCTTCCGCGTCCTTGAGGAAATGGGCATTCGTCAGCACCCAGATGTCGCTGCCATCCTTGCGCCGCAGGTGCGATTCGCCACCGACGACCTTGCCGCCCTGGCGAACCATGTTTTCGATGAAACGCGCCCGCTCGTCCGGGTCGACGTAGAAATCGGCCAACATGCGGCCCATGGCCTCGGCTTCGGTGTAGCCGAGCAACGCTTCGCCGGAGCGCGAGAAGCGCACCAGGCGGCCATCCATGTCGGTACGGTAGTACGTCTCCTGCATCGAATCGACGATGCGGCGCAATTCGCGTTCGGACTCGACCACCGCCTGCTGCGCGGCCACGATGTCGGAAATATCGGTGATGAAACCGAAGGACCCGCCGATCTGGCCATCACGATCGCGGAAGGTCGTGTTGTTGAGCAGGATCGGGAAGGTGCTGCCGTCCGCGCGCAGCGCCGTCAATTGGTAGCGTCGCGATTCGGTGCTCTCGATCTTCGCCATCTGCGCGATGAGCTGCGTTCGGCTCTCGTCGGTGACGAAATCAAGCGGTGTCCTGCCGAGGAAATCCTCTCGCGGCATGCGATACAGCGCGCACAGCGCATCATTGACTTCGACGAAGCAACGCTGCCGATTGATGACGAAGAAACCATCACCGAGCCGGTCGATGGCCCGGTGGTAGAAGTGCTCGGGTTTCCAGTCGTCATCCGCCGCGTACATGTCGAACGATACTAGCAGAGCCCGCCAACGGGACATTGACGCGCCTCAGGTCGATCGACTGCGGCAAAATGCAACCACTGTCCCGCACGCCGCCATGGATCTTTCCGCCCTTCTCCATCCTCGCCTGCCCGATCGCGCCTCGCTCGACGAGTTCGTCGATGCGCTGGCCGATCGCGCCCCCGAGGTCGAACATCTGGTCGCCGATCTGCGCCGCGCGCCGGCCGACCGGACGCTGATCGGCTCGTTGTTCCGCAGCCTGCACACCATCAAGGGCGATGCCGCCATGTGCCGCGTCGATCTGGGCGTGATGATCGCGCATCCGATCGAAACGCTGCTCGCGCGCCTGCGTTCGGAGGAACTGGCGTTCTCGGACCTGTTTGCCGAGTTGCTCCTCCTGGCGCTCGACCGTCTGGAGCTCGCCGTCGAATCGCTGGCCGACGGCCGCCGGCTCGACGCGCTTAAGCTGCCGGAACTGGTCGGCGGCCTTGAACTGCTCGGCGGCGTACCGCGCGATGCGCTGGACGGACAGATCGCCCGCGTGATCGAGTCGGTCACCGGCTTTCGGCCCAGCGCGGCGAGCCGGCTGGACCTGCCGCCGCTGGCCGTACCCAATGACCTTGCCGGCGATCTGGCTTTCTTCCGCGAACTGGCACTCAAGCTCGAGGCCCGTTCGCCGCTGTTCGCCGGGCGTACCGCCCGCCTGCTCAAATTGGTGCTCGATACCAACGCCGCGGCCGGCACGCCGGTCGCGGCGCGGCAGCTTGAGGCGGCGGTCTACATGCACGACGTGGGCATGATGCTGCTGCCCGAGGTGGTGTGGCTGAAGATCGGCCGCCTGTCCGCCGACGAGAAGACGCAGATGCACGCGCACCCGGAGCTCGCCGCCGGCCTGCTCGATCGCATGCCCGGCTGGCAGGACGCCGCACGCATCGTCCGCGAGCATCACGAGATGCCCGACGGCCGCGGCTATCCGGCCGGCCTTGCCGATGCGGCGATCTGTCCCGGTGCGAAGATCCTCGCCATCGCCGACGCCTTCGAGGCGGTCACGCTCAAGCAGCGCCATCGCGGCCAGTCGCGTTCGCTGCTGCGCGCGATGGCCGAGATCAACGCCTGCGATACGCAGTTCGCGCCACCGTGGATCGAGACCTTCAACCAGGTCATCCGCCGTTCGCTGGAAGCCTGAAACGACCCATGGAGACGACATGAGCCAACGGATTTCGCTGATCGGCGCGCCGACCGACATTGGCGCCGGCAGCCGCGGCGCCAGCATGGGCCCCGAAGCCATGCGCGTGGCGCAGATCGGCCCGGTGCTCGCCACGCACGGGCTTGACGTGCGCGACGTCGGCAACCTGATCGGACCCAACAATCCCTGGCTGCCGCCTGTCGGCGGCTATCGACATCTGCCGGAAGTGACGGCATGGACGCATGCCGTGCATGACGCCGTGCTCGCCGAACTCGCCGACGAGCGGCTGCCGATCCTGCTCGGTGGCGACCATTGCCTTGCCGTCGGCTCGATCAGTGCCGTGGCGCGCCACTGCCGCGCCCGCGGACGCAAGCTGCGGGTGCTCTGGCTCGATGCGCACGCCGACTTCAATACCGATGTGCTGACCCCGAGCGGCAACCTGCATGGCATGCCGGTGGCCTGCCTGTGCGGCCATGGGCCGCAGGCGCTGATCGGCCTGTCCGGCACGGTGCCGGCGGTGGCGGCGGCGGATTTCCGCCCGATCGGCATCCGCAGCGTGGACCCGGGCGAAAAACGCTTTGTGCACGCGATGGGCCTCGAAGTCTTCGACATGCGCTACGTCGACGAGGTCGGCATGCGCCAGACCATGGAGGCCGCGCTCGCCGGGCTGGACGCCGATACGCACCTGCACGTCAGTTTCGACGTCGACTTCCGCGACCCGGAGATCGCGCCCGGCGTCGGCACGCTCGTCCCCGGCGGCCCGACCTATCGCGAAGCGCAATTGTGCATGGAGATGATCGCCGACACGGGGCGCCTGGCCTCGCTCGACATCATGGAACTGAACCCCGCGCTCGACGACCGCAACAAGACGGCGGCGCTGACCGTCGACCTGATCGAGAGCCTGTTCGGCAAATCGACGCTGATGCGCGACTGAGCGCGCTGCCAAACTACAGTGGTGGCGGTACGGCGGTCGACGGACTGCGGTGGTCGACGCCACCCCCTTTCACGCGCGCGGTCGCTGCGCCCCCGCCCTGCGGGCGGGTCCCCCTCCGCTGCGCGCGGTCCTGGTGGTGGTACGGCGCTTTGCGCCGGCACGGTGCCTATAATCGGATCGTCATCCGCCGACTGGCCTGCCATGGAAGCCCTGATCGCCGCCGCGCTGCACGACATCAAGAACGAGCTGCAGGCCCTCGAGGCCACGCTGCTGGCTGCCCAGCATGAAGCCCCTTCGCCGGCGCTGGGCGAAGCCCGCGGCATCGCCTCCGATGTCGGCGTCAAGCTCGTCGAATTGCTGGCCGTGTTCCGCGCCTCGCAAGGGCGTCTCGACCTGCCCATCGGCCGGCACGTCCTGACCGAGTTCATCGACGAGCTGCGCATCGAGCCGTTGCACGTGCATGACGCCGGCAACCGCATCGACATCGCGTGGGATGTTGCCGCAGCGGAAACGATCGGCGAAGCCGACCTCGACGCCTATCCGGTCAAGCTGGTGCTGCTCGACGCCTTGCGCAATGCGGTCGGACATGCGCGCGCCCGCGTGGTTTTTGCCGTTTCGCCGGCTGCCGGCGGCGGCGTCGAATTCAGCATCAGCGACGACGGCGCAGGATTTCCCGCCGGTGTGTTGGTGGGTGAGGACACGCCGATGACGCCCGGCCACAGCGGCATCGGGCTGCTGTTCGCCCGCCTGATCGCGGCACGTCACGTCACGCCGGGGGGTCGCGAAGGCAGGCTGTTGCTCGACAACGCCGGCCTTGAGGGTGGCGCGCGCTTCCGTCTCGTGCTGCCGTAGCTCACTGCTGGCCGTAGCCGGCGAACTTCTCCATCACCTCGCGCATCTGCGCAGCATCGAGCAGCGGCGGCGCACCCAGCTGCAGCACGCGCCAATACTGTTCGCACAGCGCTTCGAGTTCAACGGCGAGCGCCAGCGCATGGTCGAGGTCATGGCCGACGACGAGCATGCCGTGATGGGCCATCAGGCAGGCCCGCCGGCCTTCGAGCGCATGCAGCACGGCATCCGACAACGCCTGGGTGCCGAAGGTGGCGTAGTCCGCGCAGCGCACGTCGTCACCGCCGAAACGCGCCACCATGTAGTGGAAGGCCGGCACGCCGCTGCGGCGGCACGCCAGCGTGGTGGCGAACGGCGCATGCGCATGCAGCACGGCGCCGGCGTCGGCACGGCTGAGGTAGATGTCGTGATGGAAACGCCACTCGGAAGACGGCCGGCGCAGCCCGCTGGCTGCTCCGCCGGCCGCGACGCGCACGATGTCGCCGGGCATGCAGGCGTCGTAGGCCATGCCGGTGGGTGTGACGAGGAAGTCGTCGCTGCCCGGCACGCGCGCGCTGACGTTGCCCGCGGTACCGCGACCCAGTCCCTGCCCGGCCATCGCCCGCGCGACGGCGAGGACCTGCGCGGCTAGCGATTCGATGTCGGTTTCCATTGCCCGATCTCCTGCGGCGGCAGCACGCCGCGTTCCGAGATGATGGCACCGACCAGCGACGCCGGCGTGATGTCGAAGGCCGGATTGGCGACCGGTACCATGCCGGCACCCAGTTCGCCACCGTCGCGTTCCTCGATGGGAATGTCGGCGCCTTGCGGACAGGCGAAATCGATGGTCGACACCGGCGCGGCAACGAAGAACCGCACGCCGTGCGCCCGTGCGGCGAGCGCCTTGAGGTAGGTGCCGACCTTGTTGGCGACATCGCCGTTGGCCGCGATGCGGTCGGCACCGACGATGACGCAATCGATGCGCCCCTGCATGAGCAGCAGGCCGGCGGCGTTGTCGGCGATCAGCGTGTGCGGCACGCCGGCTTCGGCCAGCTCCCAGGCCGTCAGCAGGCCCTGGTTGCGCGGCCGTGTTTCCGACACCCACACATGCACGGCAATGCCCTCGGCATGCGCACGATAGACCGGCGCCAGTGCCGTGCCGTGGGCAACGGTGGCGAGCCACCCGGCATTGCAGTGCGTGAGCACCTGCAGCGGGCGTTGCGCCGGGCGCGGCAGTGCGGCGAGGCCGTTGGCGCCGATGGCGGCGTTGGCGGCGGTGTCGAGCGCGGCGATGGCGCGCGCTTCGTCCCATGCCGCCATGCGCCGTCCCGCCACCACTGTGTTTTCGAGCCGCGCACGCTGGCGGGTCAGCGCCCAGCGCAGGTTGATGGCGGTGGGCCGGGTGGCGGCGAGGAGTTCGATGGCGTGACGCAGGGTGGCGTCGTCGGCGTGATCGCGCAGCGCCAGTGCAACGCCGTAGGCGGCGACGGCACCGATGAGCGGCGCGCCGCGGACCTGCATCGTGCGGATGGCCTGCGCGGCGTCATCGAGCGTGGCCAGACGCGCGAAGGCGGTGCGCGCAGGAAGCTGCGTCTGATCAAGGACAAGGACGGTCTCGCCGTCCTCGCGCAGCGTGGCCGCGCCGCCTAAGAAAGGCGGCCGTGACAGTGCTTGTACTTCTTGCCGCTGCCGCACGGACACGGATCATTGCGCCCGATCTTCGGGCCGTGGTTGACCAGCGGCTGCGCCTTGGGCGCCTCGGCGTCGTCGGCGGCCGCCGCCTCTTCCTCGCCGTACTCGGCATGCCGGTACTGCACGTTTTCGAGTGCCGGCGGCGCCTCGGCGGCCTCGATCTGGCTTTCGGTGCGCACTTCGACGTTCATCAGCAGCCGCGTGGTTTCGTTGCGCACGGCCTGCAGCAGGCTTTCGAACAGTTCGAAGGCCTCGCGTTTGTATTCCTGCTTCGGGTTCTTCTGGGCGTAGCCGCGCAGGTGGATGCCCTGGCGCAGATGATCGAGCGCAGCCAGGTGTTCGCGCCAATGCACGTCGAGGTTCTGCAGCATGACGTTGCGCTCGAAACCATGCCAGGCCGCCGCATCGACGGCGACGGTCTTCTCGCCATAGCGCGCATCGGCGGCGTCGAGGATGCGGTTGAGCAGTTCGCTGTCGGTGAGCTGCGGCTCGTCCTTCACCCACTGGGCGACGGGCAGACGGATCTGCAGATCGCCGGCCAGCGCATTCTCGAGGCCGACGAGGTCCCATTGCTCTTCGACGCTGTCCATCGGCACGAAGCCGCGGAAGGTGTCGTGCACGAGGCCCTGACGCATCGCCTTGATGGTCTCGGTGATGTCGTCGGAGTCGAGCAGTTCGTTGCGCTGCTGGTAGATGACCTTGCGCTGGTCGTTGGCGACATCGTCATACTCGAGCAACTGCTTGCGGATATCGAAGTTGCGCTGCTCGACCTTGCGCTGGGCCGATTCGAGCGAGCGGCTGACCATCGGATGCTCGATGGCCTCGTCCTCGGGCATCTTCAGCCGCACCATGATGGTATTGAGGCGATCGCCGGCGAATATCTTCAGCAGCGGGTCGTCAAGCGACAGGTAGAAGCGCGAGGAGCCCGGATCGCCCTGACGGCCGGCACGACCGCGCAACTGGTTGTCGATGCGTCGCGATTCGTGGCGCTCGGAGCCGATGATGTGCAGGCCGCCGGCGGACACGACCTTGTCGTGCAGCGATTGCCATTCGTCGCGCAGCACGGTGATCTGCGCATCGCGATCGGCATCGCCCATGCCGGTGTCGTCGCGCAGCAGGCTGATCTGCTTTTCGACGTTGCCGCCGAGGACGATGTCGGTGCCGCGGCCGGCCATGTTCGTGGCGATGGTGATCACCCCCGGCCGTCCCGCCTGGGCGACGATTTCGGCTTCGCGCGCGTGCTGCTTGGCGTTGAGCACCTGATGCGGCAGCCGTTCGGCATCGAGCAGGCCGGAAAGCAGCTCCGAGTTCTCGATCGACGTCGTCCCCACCAGCACCGGCTGACCGCGCTCGTGGCAATCGCGGATGTCGGCGACGATGGCCTTGTGCTTCTCTTTCGCCGTCCGGTAGATCTGGTCGTTTTCGTCCTTGCGCACCATCGGCCGGTTGGTCGGGATGACCACCGTTTCGAGCCCGTAGATCTGCTGGAACTCGTAGGCTTCCGTGTCCGCCGTGCCGGTCATGCCGGAGAGCTTCTTGTAGAGGCGGAAGTAGTTCTGGAAGGTGATCGAGGCCAGCGTCTGGTTCTCGGCCTGGATGGAGACGCCTTCCTTGGCTTCGACGGCCTGGTGCAGGCCCTCCGACCAGCGGCGGCCGACCATCAGCCGGCCGGTGAATTCGTCCACGATGACCACTTCGCCGTTCTGCACGACGTAGTGCTGGTCGCGGTGGAACAGGTTGTGCGCGCGCAAGGCGGCGTAGAGGTGGTGCATCAGCAGGATGTTGGCCGGCTCGTACAGGCTGCCACCCTCGGGCAGCATGCCCAGCCGCGTGAGCACCTGTTCCGCCTTTTCGTGGCCGGCTTCGGTCAATAGCACGGTATGGGTCTTGAGATCGACGGTGTAATCGCCGGTATCGCGATCGTCCATCGATTTCGCCGCCTCGCCGCGCTCCAGCAACGGTGGCACGGCGTTCATGCGCAGGTAGTTCTCGGTGTGATCGTCGGCCTGGCCGGAGATGATCAGCGGCGTACGGGCCTCATCGATCAGGATCGAATCGACTTCATCGACGATGGCGAAATTCTGCCCGCGCATGACCCGCTCGGCGGCGGTGTAGACCATGTTGTCGCGCAGGTAGTCGAAGCCGAATTCGTTGTTGGTGCCGTAGGTGATGTCGGCAGCGAAGGCCGCCTGCTTCTGCGCATGCGGCATTTGCGACAGATTGACGCCGACCGACAGACCGAGGAAGCGGTGCAGACGCCCCATCCACTCCGCGTCCCGGCTGGCCAGATAGTCATTCACCGTGACGATATGCACGCCCTTGCCGGAAATGGCATTGAGGTAGGCCGGCAGGGTCGCCATCAGCGTCTTGCCTTCGCCAGTGCGCATTTCGGCGATCTTGCCGTCGTGCAGCACCATGCCGCCGATGAGCTGGACGTCGAAGTGGCGCATGCCGAGCACGCGTCGCCCCGCTTCGCGGACGACCGCGAAGGCCTCTGGCAACAACGCATCGAGGGTTTCGCCATTGGCGTTGCGCTGGCGGAATTCGTCCGTCTTGGCTGCAAGCTGCTCGTCGCTGAGCGCCTGCATGCCTGCCTCGAGGGCGTTGATACGGCGGACGGTCTGTGAATACTGACGGATCAGCCGGTCATTGCGGCTGCCGAATATCTTCTTGAGAAGGCCGGAAATCATTTGCTGCGCCGGGGTTGCCGGCGAACGGATAACGACGCGTTAGGGCCGCGGAGTTTAGCATGCGGGCCTTGTCCGCCCGTCCGCGGCGGACGCCCGCCCGGATGGTCAGCGGAACGCGACCAGCCCGGCGTTGCCGCCCTTGGCGACACGCAGGAAGCGGTCCGGATTCTGCGCGATGCCGAACCGGCGCACTTCGAAATGCAGGTGCGGACCGGTGGAGCGCCCGCTGTTGCCGACGCGCGCGATCAATTGCCCGCGCTTGACGAATTCGCCTTCCTTGACGAGCACGGCCGACGCATGCGCATAGCGCGTGATCAGCCCCTCGCCGTGATCGACGTCGACCATCCGGCCATATTCCGGATGACCACCGGCGTAGGCGACGATACCGGCCGACGCCGCCCTGATCGGCTCGCCCTCCGGCGCGGCGAAATCGACGCCCTCGTGCAGCGCGCGCTGGTTCGTAAACGGGTCGAGCCGCCAGCCATAGCTCGAAGCGCTCCAACTGGCATCGACCGGAAGGGTCGTCGGCATCTGGTTGGTGCGGATGCGTTCATCGAGCATCTGGGTCTCGATCGCCGCCATCGCATCGGCCTGGACATCGACCGCACGCGCCAGCGCATCGACGGCGCGCTGCAATTCGTTGTCGGTCAACGCGCGGGCCTCTACCAACGGACCGCCGCGGCCGTCTTTCGACGGTGTGGCGGTGCGCAACTCCTGTACCTTGACGCCGGCGCTGCCGGCCAGACGCTCGCCCAGCGTACCAAGGTGGATCAACTGTGCCTGCATTTCGCCCAGGCGCGCGGCCATGGCATTGAGGTTCTCGCGCGCCGCCGCGGCGCTGCGCAGCGAATCCTCGGCGGTAATGCTGCGGACCATGTCGACGAGAACCGGCACGCGCCATTCGGCGGCGAAGCGCACGGTCACGTACGACAGCAGCGACGACATGCCGAGCAACGCAAGCATCGCCACGACCAGCCCGATGACGACATGGCGCGTCGTCAGCGTCAGCGTCCGCGTGGCCGCGAGCCGGTCAGAAACAAGAATAAGATGCACGCTCACTCCATCGGGCGAAGTTCATGGCCTCCCGCAGCCTCTACGAACACGCTACCGCCAATGCAGCCTTAGCGCGCTATCACGCGCAGGCCATGCGGTTGCTCAGCTATCAGCGGTTCTTCGAGTCGGCGCTCCCTCCTCCACTGCGAAAACACGCGCGTATCGCCAACATGCGTGCGGGAAAGCTGGTTGTTTATGCGGGCAATGCGGCCGTCGCAACAAAAATACGACAATTGGCGGGCCGAATCGCCGACTTTTTTGTCTCCAAGGGGGTCGATGTTAGCGAAATCGATGTAAGGGTTCAAGCGGGGATTGACGCCGCCATTTCCCAACGCACCGATCCCCGCAGTGCAACAAAGCCTCTCCCAAGCGCTCAACGCATTGAATCGTTGGAACAACTTGCAGGAACACTGCCTGAGGACGACCCACTGAAATCAGCGGTACTTTCCTTGGCGCGAACGCTCAGAGCACGATGAGGCGCTCTGCGACGAGCAGCAGGACCACGAACGCCACGCATAGTCCGGCGACTTTCGCGATGCGCCCGGCGAGCCGCAAATAGCGTCGGTCGCCCGTCAGCATCCACAAACCAGTCGTGACCGCGAGAGCGATCGCGGTCAGGATGACCAATAGCCGCGCAATCAACATGGGGAAGGCTTCGGGTTGACTGCGGGTCCTGCGACCGGACAGCCGCTGCGCTTCACGTGAACGCCGGATAAAGCGTCATCAGGCGGGGTGGCGTCGGCGCGCTTTCATCGAAGGTGACGAACGACCAGGCCGACTGGTCGGCCAACAGCGCGCGCAGCAGCTGGTTATTGAGCGCGTGCCCGGACTTGTAGGCAGAGAATGCGCCCAACAACGGGTGCCCGGCGATGTACAGGTCACCGATGGCATCGAGGATCTTGTGCCGCACGAATTCATCTGCGTAGCGCAAACCGTCGGCATTGAGAACGCGATATTCGTCCATCACGATGGCGTTGTCGAGGCTGCCGCCCAGAGCCAAACCCTGTTCGCGCATGTACTCGACCTCCTGCATGAAGCCAAAAGTCCGTGCGCGGGATATCTCCCGCAAGTACGACTGATCGGCGAAATCCACCTTGGCGCTCGTCGCCGTGCCGGCAACCGCGGGGTGATTGAAGCGGATGGAGAATTCGAGACTGAATCCTTGATAGGGGTCCAGGCGCGCCCATTTGTCGCCATCCTTGACCTCGACTGCCGACTTCACCGCGATGAATCGCTTGGGCAACCGCTGCACCTCGATGCCACCGGACTGCAGCAGGAACACGAACGGTGCGGCGGAGCCATCGAGGATCGGCAGCTCTGCCGCATCCACGTCGACATACAGGTTGTCGATGCCAAGACCGGCTAGCGCCGACATCAGATGCTCGATCGTGCCGATGCGCGCACCATCCCGCTCGAGACAGGAGGCGAGGCGCGTATCACCGACGGAAAACGGGTCGGCGCGCAGATCGACGGGCGGGTCGAGATCGACGCGGCGGAACACGATGCCGGTGTCCGGCTGCGCAGGTCGCAGCACGAGCTGGACCTTCTGCCCTGAATGCAGGCCGACGCCGGTGGTCTTGACGACGCGTTTGAGGGTTCGCTGATTGAGCATGGCCGGCAGTTTACCAGCCTGCGTTCTCGCGCGATGCCCCGCGCCCCGGGGAGGCGCCGGGTTGCGGGGCATCGGCGGAACGCAAACGAGGCGCCCTGGTCGGCAGGTCAGTCGGCGTTGCGGCGCAGGAACGCCGGAATGTCGTACTTGTCCATGCCGGCATCGGCCATCGCGGTCGCCTGGGGGTTGCCCGGCGCTCGTGCGCCGCGACTGCTGATCGTGACGCTGGACAGATCGAAGTTCGTCGGCATGGTCGATTCGATCACCGGCACGTCGTGCGTACCCGTGCGCAGGCCCACGGTCTCGACCATCTTGATCTCAGGCTTGCGTGCCTTCGCCGCCAGTCCGCCCAAGCCGGTGGCCACCACCGTCACGCGCAGGGTGTCTTCCATGGTGTCATCGAACACCGCGCCGCAGATCACCGTCGCCTCGGCGGCGGTGTATTGGCGGATCGTCGCCATGACCTCCTTGTATTCCTTGAGGCCGAGCGAATTGCTGGCGGTGATATTGACCAGAACGCCCCGCGCGCCGGACAGTTCGACGCCTTCAAGCAACGGACTGGCCACGGCATCTTCCGCCGCCAGGCGGGCGCGATCGACGCCGGAAGCGGCGGCCGAGCCCATCATGGCCTTGCCCATTTCGCCCATCACGGTGCGCACGTCCTCGAAGTCGACGTTGACCAGGCCGGGCACGTTGATGATTTCGGCAATTCCGCCAACGGCATTGCGCAGCACATTGTCGGCCGCCTTGAACGCGTCGAGCATGCTGACCTCGTCGCCAAGCACTTCTTCGAGCTTCTCGTTGAGGATCACGATCAGCGAGTCGACGTGCTTTTCGAGTTCGCCGATGCCTTCCTCGGCAATGCGCTTGCGCTTGCCTTCGTATTCGAACGGCTTGGTCACCACGGCAACCGTCAGGATGCCCAGTTCACGCGCCACTTCGGCAACCACCGGCGCGGCCCCCGTACCCGTGCCGCCACCCATGCCAGCGGTGATGAACACCATGTGAGCGCCGCGCAGCGATTCGGCAATCTGCTCGCGTGCCTGGGTCGCATGCTCGCGCGCCTTCTCCGGCTTGCCGCCGGCGCCCAGGCCCGGACCAAGCTGCAGCTTCTGATGCGCAGTGCTCTTTTTGAGCGCCTGCGAATCGGTATTGCAGCTGATGAACTCGACGCCGCCCACGCCCTCGCGGATCATGTGCTCGACGGCATTGCCGCCCGCGCCGCCGACGCCGACCACCTTGATGATGGTCGCGTCGCCGTTTTCGTCTTCCAGATCGATGAACTCCATGACTGCCTCCTGTGTTGCACTACACCCGAAAACTACAGATTCCTGCCCACCCAGGACCATGCCCGGGATAGCGCCTGTCTCAATCCTTGCGGCCCTTGTGCGCGCTGGCCGCGCCGCCGTTGCGTCGCCGCCTCGAACAACAGCCCCATCGCCGTGGCATACCTCGGATTGCGCACGATGTCGCGCAGGTTGCCGTCGTATTGCGGTACGCCGACCTTGACGGTGTTGTGGAATATCTCTTCGCCCAGCGCCACCATGCCGGGCATCTGAGCGGCGCCGCCAGTGAGGACGATGCCGGCACGCAGCAGGCGTTCAAAGCCGCTGCGTGCGAGTTCCTCCTGCACCTTGAGGAAGATTTCCTCGACGCGCGGCTGAATGAACCCGGCCAGCGTCTGCCGTGACAGCTGGGTCGCGGGGCGATCGCCCACGCCGGGCACGTCGATCATTTCGGCCGCCTCGGCAAGCTGCTGCAGCGCGACGCCGTAGCGCAGCTTGATCTCCTCGGCGTCCTGCGTCGAGGTCCGCAAGGCGATGGCGATGTCGTTGGTGAGCTGGTCGCCAGCGATCGGGATCACCGCCGTGTGCCGGATTGCGCCATGCGCGAAGATCGCCACATCGGTTGTGCCACCTCCGATATCCACCAGGCACACGCCGACGTCGCGCTCATCGTCCGTGAGCACGGCGGCGCCGGAGGCCAGGGGTTGGAGCACGAGATCGACGACTTCCAGTCCGCAACGGTGTACGCACTTGACGATGTTCTGCACGGCCGTCACCGCGCCGGTGACCAGATGCACACGCACGTCGAGGCGCTTGGCATCCATGCCGATAGGCTCCTTGACGCCGTCGTGACCGTCGACGATGTACTCCTGCACGATGGCATGCAGGATCTGGTCGTCGGCCGAGATCGGCGTCGCCCGTGCCGCCTCGATGGCACGCTCCACATCGAACGGCGTCACTTCCTTGTCGCGCACGACGGCCATGCCTGTCGAGTCCTTGCTCTTGACATGTGCGCCGGCAATGCCCGTGAATACTTCGGTGACCTTGCAGTTGGCAGTCATTTCGACTTCGGCGACGGCTTTCGAGATCGATTTCACGGTGGAATCGATGTTGATCACCATGCCGCGCTTGAGCCCGTTGGACTCCTGCGTGCCCATGCCAAGCACGTTGAGTCGACCACCGTCGACCAGTTCGGCGACGATGGCGACGATCTTCGACGTGCCGATGTCGAGGCCGACGAGGACGTCGCGTTTCGGTTCCTTGTTCATCAAGACTTCTTTGTCTGGCCGTGCGTGCGCACGGCATAGCCATTGGGGTAGCGCAGGTCGATCGACAGCGGGCTGGCTGCCAATCTCGACGACAGAGCCGGAAATTGCGAAGCCAGTCTTGCCAATCGGGCCGCAATCGGATCGTCCCGCCGCTCGCGACCGAGTTCGACGTCAATGCCGTCGTCCAGACGCGCGCGCCAGGCACCGCGTGGAGACATCTGCAATTCGGCGATGCGCCTTTGCAGCGGCGCCAGCACATCCGACCACTCGCGATAGCGCGCCAGCACGGTTTCGGCCGATGCATCCGTGCCGGCCAGTCGCGGCAGCGCGGTGTCGATGTCGGCGGGAAATATTTCGCCCTGGCGATTGAGCAGGCGCGGACCCTCATCCGTTGGCGTCCACCGCGCGACCGCCTGATGCTCCTCGATCTGCAACTCGATCGTGTCGGGCCAATGCCGGCGAACGGCGACTCGCCGCACCCAAGGCATGCCGGCGAACACGGATCGCGCGGCGTCGAGGTCAACGGTGAAGAAGTTCCCTGCCAATGCGTTTCCGGCCGATTGCTCGATCTGGGCCCTGGTGACATTGCCCAGCGGGGTGGTCACCTGCAAATGCCGCAAGGGGAAGACCGGCAGGCGTTGCAGCGCCGTCGTCGCCGCGACGACCAGCAGCGCGCCACCAAGCAGGATCAGCAGGTCGGCCAGCAGATTCATGGTCGCCGGCTGGTGCCAAAGCCCGCTGACGGCCTCGTCGCCGGTGCGGCGTCTGGCCGGGGCGGGGCGGCGGCGCGCGGTGTCAGCCATGTCGAGCGTCTTTCAGGATCGCCAGGACGAGGTCGCCAAAACCCAGGCCGGCCGCACGGGCTGCGATCGGCACCAGCGAATGACCCGTCATGCCAGGCGCCGTATTCATTTCAAGGAACCAGAACGAGCCGTCCTCGCGCAGGATCAGGTCGGCGCGCCCCCAGCCACGACACGCGAGGACGCGGAAGGCGTTCAACGCGGCCTCCGCAATGGCTGCTTCGACCGGTGCGCGGACGCCGGCCGGGCAGCGGTACTGCACGGCGTCGGTGAAGTACTTGTTCTCGTAGTCGTAGCGCCCTTCGGGGGCGTCGATGCGCACCAGCGGCAACACCCGCTCGCCCAGGATCGCGGCCGTCAATTCCGTGCCGGCGACGAATTCCTCGGCCAGCACCAGCGGGTCGAGGCGACTGGCCAGCGCGATGGCCGCGGCATATTCGCCGACCGTATTGACCTTGCTGACGCCGATCGACGAGCCTTCGTGCGCCGGTTTGACGATCAGCGGCAGGCCGAGTTGCTCGATGACCCGACGAGGATCGGTATCGGCAGTGACGATCATGCAGCGGGGCGTCGGCACACCGGCTGCCTGCCAGACGAGCTTGGTGCGCCACTTGTCCATCGCCAGTGCAGACCCCAGCACGCCACTGCCGGTGTAGGGCAGGCCGAGCAGGTCGAGCGCGCCTTGCAGCGTGCCGTCCTCGCCGCCGCGACCATGCAGGATGTTGAAGGCGCGCGCGAACCTCTCCCTGGTCAGTTCCCACACGGGGGTCGTCGCCGGATCGACGGCATGTGCATCAATCCCCGCTGCGACGAGGGCATCGAGCACGGCTCGCCCGGAGATCAGCGAAATCTCGCGTTCGGCCGAGTGCCCGCCCATGAGCACGGCGACCTTGCCGAAGTTTTCCGCTGCCTGTGTCATGACGCCTGCACGCTCCACCTACCTCGCCGCTTCGCCGATGATGTGCACCTCGCACACCAGGTCGACGCCGAATTTCGCTGCCACTTCGGCCTGAACCCGGCCGATTAGCATTTCTATTCCAGTGGCGGTCGCCTCGCCGTCGGGATTAACGATGAAATTCGAATGCTTTTCGGACACCCGCGCGCCGCCCTCGCATGCACCTTTCAGGCCCGCGGCTTCGATGAGCCGTGCGGCGTGATCTCCGGGCGGGTTGCGAAACACCGATCCGGCGTTGGGCAGATCCAGCGGCTGCGTATCGACGCGCCGCTGCAGCAACGCGCGGATGCGCTCCCGCGCCTCATCGGCCTGGCCCGCAGGAAAGCGCAACCATGCGGCCGCGAAGATCTCGTCACTGGCCTGTTTGAGGCCGACATGCCGGTAGCCGACGGCGAATTCGTCGGGGACGCGGACGATCCGTTCGCCGCGACTGCCGATCATCAACACGCGATCGACGTATTGCCAGGTTTCGCCGCCGTGGCAGCCGGCGTTCATCGCCAGCGCGCCGCCGACGGTTCCGGGAATGCCGGCGAGGAATTCGGCCTGCGAATGGTTGTGGTTGGCAGCGAATCGTGCCAGCTTGGGCGAGGCGACGCCGGCCTCGGCGTAGATCGTGCCGTCCGGCTCGAGGCGCAGTTCGCGCAGCGCGCCATGGGTGAAGATCACCGTACCGGGATAGCCGCCGTCGCGCACCAGCAGATTGCTCCCCAGACCGACGATGCGTCGCGGCTCATCGGGCCGCAGATCGGCGAGAAACGTCGCCAGGTCATCCAGCCCGGCCGGTACATAGGCGCAAGCGGCCTTGCCACCCGCGCGCCACGAGACATGCCTGGCCATCGGCTCGTCGGCGCGCAACTCGCCGGACCACTGCCGGGGCGTGACAAACGTCATGCGCCGTCGCTGGCCAATTGCGCGGGAACGCCGGCGATCGACCCGGCGCCCATCACGATCACCACGTCGCCGTCTCGCGCCTGCGCACGCACGGCGGCAGCCATGTCGGCCACCTGCTCGACGAACACCGGTTCGACGCGACCGGCGAGGCGGACGGCGCGCGTGAGCGTGCGGCCGTCCGCCGCGACGATCGGTGCCTCACCGGCCGGGTACACCTCGCCCAGCACCAGTGCATCGACGTCCGAAAGCACGCGAACGAAGTCCTCGAAGCAATCGCGGGTCCGCGTGTAGCGGTGCGGCTGGAAGGCCAGCAGCAGCCGGCGACCGGGAAAGGCGCCCCGTGCCGCGGCCAGTGTGGCCGTCATTTCCGCCGGGTGATGCCCGTAGTCGTCGATGATCGTGAAGCGTCCGCCGTCTGAGGCAATGCCTTCGCCCCAATGCTGGAAGCGGCGGCCGACGCCACGGAATTCCGCCAGCGCCTTGATGATCGCTGCATCGCCGACACCCACTTCGGTCGCCACTGCAATGGCGGCCAGCGCGTTCTGCACATTGTGCCGCCCGGGCAGGTTGAGCACGATGGGCAAGCGCGAAACGCTGCCGTTGGTGCGCACGCACGTGAAACGCATGGTCGTGCCGTCGGCGACGATGTCCGTCGCGCGATAGTTCGCCTCGCGGTCGATGGCGTAGGTCACGACCTGCTTGGCGACGCGGGGCAGAATCTCGCGCACCGGGCCGTCGTCGATGCACAGCGCCGCCACGCCGTAGAAAGGCAATCGGTGCAGGAAATCCACGAACGCCGACTTCACCCGGCCGAAATCGTGGTCGTAGGTATCGAGGTGATCGGCGTCGATGTTGGTGACGACGGCGATCACCGGCGACAGGAAGAGGAAGGACGCATCCGATTCGTCGGCTTCGGCGACGAGAAACTCCCCCTGCCCCAGGCGCGCATTGGCGCCGGCCGAATTGAGCCGGCCGCCGATGACGAAGGTGGGATCGAGCCCGCCTTCGGCCAGGCAACTGGCGACGAGGCTGGTGGTGGTCGTCTTGCCGTGCGTGCCGGCGATGGCGATGCCCTGCTTCAGGCGCATCAGTTCGGCGAGCATCTGCGCGCGCGGCACAACGGGAATGCGTCGCGCGCGCGCGGCAGCGACCTCCGGATTGTCGGCGCCGACCGCGCTGGACACCACGACCGCCTCGGCATCCGCGACGTTGGCTTCGGCATGGCCGATGCTCACGCGCACGCCGTTCGCGCGCAGTCGTGCGGTGGTCGCGCTCTCCGCAATGTCCGAGCCACCCACCGAGAATCCCTGGTTGGCAAGGACCTCGGCAATGCCGGACATGCCCGCGCCGCCGATGCCGACGAAATGGATGTGCTTGACCTTGTGTTTCATTTGATGAACTCCTCGCAGACGGCCGCCACCGTGGCGGCAGCGTCGGGACGCGCCAGTTCGCGAGCGCGCTCGGCCATTTCCTGCAACTGATCGCGGCCGAGGCCGCGGATGTCAACCAGCCGCTGCGACGTCATCTCGGCCTGCGGCAGCAGCATGGCCGCGCCCGCCGTCGTCAGAAACCGCGCGTTGGCGGTCTGATGATCGTCCACCGCATGCGGGAACGGTACCAGGATCGACGGCACGCCGGCGGCTGCCAGCTCGGCCACGGTCAGCGCGCCCGCCCGGCACAGCACGAGGTCCGCCCACGCATAGGCCTCGGCCATGTCGTCGATGAAGGCGACGCACAGCGCGTCGACCCCTTGTTCAGCATAGCGTGCCCGCAAGGCATCGAGATGTCGCGTGCCGGCCTGATGCAATACCTGCGGCCGCTGCTCGGCCGGCATCTGCGCCAGCGCGCCTGGCAGCGCGTCGTTGATCGCCGCAGCCCCCAGGCTGCCGCCGATGACCAGCAGATGCAGCGGGCCGTTGCGCGACGCGTAGCGGGATGCCGGTTCGGGCAGCGCGGCGATCTCCGCCCGCACCGGATTGCCAACCCATGCCGCCTTGCGCAGCACATCCGGGAAACCCGTCAGCACCCTATCGGCCACGCCGGCCAGGACGCGATTGGCCAGTCCGGCAATCGCGTTCTGCTCGTGCACGACGAACGGGATGCCTCGCAGCGCCGCCATCATGCCGCCGGGAAAGCTCGCATAACCGCCCATACCCAGCACGACGTCGGGCCGTATCGCCGACAACTGCTGCCACGCCTGAAAGAAGCCGCGCAGGATGCGCAGCGGCAGCAGCAGCGTCTGCAACAGCCCCTTGCCACGGACGCCACCGAACCGGATCCAGGCCGACTGGTAGCCGCGGCCTTCGATCAGGCGCGCCTCCATGCCGTCCGCATTGCCCATCCAGGCGATCCGCCAGCCGCGCGCCTTGAGCAGCTCGGCGACGGCGATCCCTGGCATGACATGCCCCCCCGTGCCGCCGGCCATCACCAGCAGCGTCGGGCCGGGAATCGCGGCGTCGGTCATGCCGATTCGCCGCGCATCAGCCGGCGGTTTTCGTAGTCGATGCGCAGCAGCACGCCGAGTGCTGCGCAGTTCGCCAGGATGCCGGAACCGCCATAGCTCATCAGCGGCAGCGTCAGGCCCTTGGTCGGCAGCAGACCCATGTTGACACCCATGTTGATCAGCGTCTGCACGCCGAGCCAGATGCCGATCGCCTGCGCGGCAAGGCCGGCGAACACGCGGTCGAGGACGATCGCCTGCCGCCCGATGGCGAAGGCGCGCTGCACGATCAGCGCAAACAGCGCGATGACGCACACGACGCCGACGAAACCGAGTTCCTCGGCGATGACCGCGAGCAGGAAATCGGTGTGCGCCTCCGGCAGGTAGAAGAGCTTCTCGACGCTGGCACCGAGGCCGACGCCCAGCCATTCGCCGCGGCCGAAGGCGATCAGCGCGTGCGAAAGCTGGTAGCCGCGGCCGAGCGCATCGCTCCACGGATCCATGAAGCCGAAGATGCGGTCGCGCCGGTAGGGCGAGGACCAGATCAGGATCACGAACGACACGCCAAGAATGACGAACAGCACGCCGAACAGGCGGGCGTTGATCCCGCCGAGGAACAGCACGCCCACGGCAATGGAGACGATGACCACGAAGGCGCCGAAATCCGGTTCGCGCAGGAGCAAGGCGCCAACGAGCACCATCACCACCGCCATCGGCACGAAACCGCGCTTGAGGCTGCCCATGTCGTCCAGCTTGCGTGCCGTGTAGTCGGCGGCATACAGCGCCGTCAGCAGCTTCATCAATTCGGACGGCTGCAAGTTGATGGCACCGAAACCGATCCAGCGCTGCGCGCCGTTCACTTCGCGTCCGATGCCAGGAATCAGCACCAGCAACAGCAGCAGCACGCCGGCAAGGAACAGCCACGGCGCGTATTGCTGCCACAAGCGCAGCGGCACCTGGAAGGCGAGCACGCCGCCAACCAGACCGACGACCAGAAAGACGCCGTGACGGACGAGGAAGTAGCCGCTGAAGTGACCGGCAAAGCGGCTGCCTTCGGCCAGCGCGATCGACGACGAATAGACCATCACCCATCCGGTCAGCAGCAGGATGAGCGCCGGCCAGAGCAGCAAGGCGTCGATGTCCGCCCGGTCGCGGGGCGGCGCGAAGGTCAGTGCGCTTTGCATGATGGCTCCATGGCCTTGACGGCATCGACGAACACCTGGGCGCGGTGCTCGTAATTGCGGAACATGTCGAAGCTGGCGCAGGCCGGCGAGAGGAGCACGGCATCGCCCGGCCTGGCCAGCGCACGGGCGTGGCGCACGGCCGCATCGAGCGAATCGGCCGAAGGCATCGGCACACCGGCACGGGCAATCTGCTTTTCGATCAGCGGCCCGTCGCGGCCGATGAGCACAACGGCGCGGGCGTGGGCCTTGACGGCGCCGGCCAGCGGCGCGAAGTCCTGCCCCTTGCCGTCGCCGCCGAGGATCACCACAACCGGCCGGCCCATGCCGGCCAGCGCCGCCACCGTGGCGCCGACGTTGGTGCCTTTGGAATCGTCGAAGTAGTCCACCGCGTCGATGCACGCCACGTGCTCGACGCGATGCGGCAGGCCGCGGAAGGCGCGCAACGCCGGCAGCAGCGCCTGCGGGGCAAAGCCGATCGCATGACACAGCGCCAGTGCGGCGAGCGCATTGGCCGCATTGTGGCGACCATGGATCGGCAGTTCATCCGCCGGCATCAGCGCCTGATCGCCGTGCGCCAGCCAGTCGCGACCGTCGATGCGGCGCAGGCCGAAGTCGCCAGCGGCGGCAGGCGCATCGAGTCCGAAGGTGATCAGCGCGCGACCCGGACGCACCATGCGCCGCACGCGGCGATCGTCGCGGTTGAGCACTTGCGTGCCGCCATCGCCGCGCGCATCGAAGATCCGCGCCTTGGCCGATGCATATTCGGCGAGGTCGATGTAGCGGTCGAGATGATCGTCGGAGATGTTGAGCACCGCGGCCGCAGCCGCATCGAGCGAGTTCGTGGTTTCAAGCTGAAAGCTCGACAGTTCGAGCACCCAGACATCGGGCAACGCACCGGCATCCTGGGCATCCATCAAGGCCGTCAGCGCGGCCGGCGAGATGTTGCCGGCAATGCCCACCCGCTTGCCGGTCGCCCACAACAGGTGCCCGGTGAGCGCGGTCGTCGTCGTCTTGCCGTTGGTGCCGGTGATGGCGAGCAGCGGCACGCCGGGGCAGAGCGCGTGCAGGGCCTGGGCGAAGAGTTCGATCTCGCCGACCACCGGAATGCCTTGCGCGCGGGCGTGGATGACGATCATCAAGCCGCCGTTGAGCCCTGGCGAGAGCACCAGCAGGTCGATGCCCTCGAGCAAGGTCTTGTCGAACTCGCCGGCGCGGAATGCGATGTCGCCAGATGAAACTACAGTGGTGGTGGCACGGCGCATCAGCGCCTCGAGGTAGGGCGGCTGCGCCCGCGTGTCGGCCACGCGCACCCGCGCGCCCTGCCGCGCGCACCACAGCGCGCCGGCGTAGCCCGATTCGCCCAGGCCCAGGACCAGAACGTGTTTGCCGGCCAGTTCCATCAGCGGATCTTCAGCGTGGACAATCCCACCAGCACCAGCAGGATGGTGATGATCCAGAACCTGACGACGACCTGCGTCTCCTTCCAGCCGCTGTGCTCGAAATGGTGGTGCAGCGGCGCCATGCGCAGGATGCGCCGGCCCTCGCCGTACTTCTTCTTCGTGTACTTGAACCAGCTCACCTGCAGCATCACCGACAACGTCTCGGCGACGAAGACGCCTCCCATGATGAACAGCACGATTTCCTGGCGCACGATGACTGCCACCGTACCCAGTGCCGCACCCAGCGCCAGTGCGCCGACATCGCCCATGAAGACTTCCGCCGGGTAGGCGTTGAACCACAGGAAGCCCAGCCCGGCGCCCGCCATCGCGGCGCAGAACACGATCAGTTCGCCGGCACCCGGGATGTACGGCAACAGCAGGTACTTGCTGAACACGGCGTGGCCGGCCACGTAGGCGAAGATGCCAAGCGCGGCGCCGACCAGCACGGCCGGCATGATGGCGAGACCATCGAGGCCGTCGGTGAGATTCACCGCATTGCTCGTGCCGACGATCACCAGATAGGTCAGCACGATGAAGCCGATCATGCCCAGCGGATACGACACGGTCTTGAAGAACGGCACGATGAGGTCGGTCTTGTTCGGCAATTCGAGCGCTCCGCCCGACGAAAACCAGTCGAAGGCGAGCTTGGCCACCCGCTCGTTGTCCGGCGCCGAGATCGAGAAGGCGATGTACACCGCCGCCACGATGCCGATCACCGACTGCCAGAAGAACTTCGCCCGCGCCGACAGACCGGCCGGATTGCGATAGACCACCTTGCGCCAGTCGTCGACCCAGCCGACGGCGCCGTAGCCCATGGTGACGATCATCACGATCCACACGAAGCGGTTCGACAGGTCGGCCCACAGCAGCGTCGCAACGCCGAGCGAAAGCAGGATCAGCGCGCCGCCCATGGTCGGTGTGCCGGCCTTGACGAGGTGCGTCTGCGGACCGTCGCTGCGCACCGACTGGCCGATCTTCTTTTCCGCCAACCAGCGGATCACCGCCGGGCCGATGACGAACGAGATCGACAAGGCCGTCAGCGTCGCCAGCACGGCGCGCAGCGTCAGGTAGTTGAAGACATTGAAGGCGCGGAAGTCCTTCGCCAGCCATTGCGCCAGTTCAAGCAGCACGATCGTTCCCTTCTTCCGTCGCCAGCGCGTCGGCAATGCGTTCCATGCGCATGAAGCGCGATCCCTTCACCAGTACCGTCGTGCCGTCGCGCAGGTCGCCGCGCAATGCCTTCAGCAGCCCATCGACCTGCGTGAAATGCTCGCCGCCGTCGCCGAAATTGGCTGCCGCCGCGCGTGACTGCTCGCCCAGGCACAACAGGCGGTCGATGCCGCGGCTTCTGGCATAGCCGCCGACCTCGTCGTGCATCTGTGCGCCGTTCTCGCCGACCTCGCCCATGTCTCCCATCACGAACACGCGATGGCCCGGAATCGCCGCCAGCACATCGATGGCGGCACGCATCGAATCCGGATTGGCGTTGTAGGTGTCGTCGATGAGGCGCACGCCATCCCGTCCGCGGCGGCGCTGCAGGCGTCCCTTGACACCGCCGAACGCCGACAGTCCGGCACGCACGGCATCGAGCGAGGCGCCGGCCGCAAGGCAAGCCGCGGCAGCGGCACAGGCATTGCGCGCGTTGTGCTCGCCAGGCACCGCCAGATCGACATCGATCTCGCCCCACGGGCTGGCCACATGCAGCCTGCCGCCGCCGCTTGCGGCATCGAAGCGGCCGCGCACGTCGCCGGCGACCAGCCCGAAGTCGAGCACCGTGCGCGCCCCGGCACGCGCGCGCCACAACGGGGCGAAGGCGTCGTCGGCGTTGAATACCGCGATGCCTTGCGCGTCGAGCGCGTCGAGCAGCAAGGCATGTTCCTCGGCGACGGCCTCGACGGACTTCATGAATTCCTGGTGCTCGCGTTGCGCGTTGTTCACCAGCGCCACGGTCGGTGCCGCGATCGCCGCCAGCGCGCGCGTCTCGCCCGGATGGTTCATGCCGATCTCGAGCACCGCCACGCGATGCGTCGGCGTCAGGCGCAGCGTCATCGCGGGCAGGCCGATGTCGTTGTTCAGGTTGCCGGTCGTCGCCAGCACGGCGTCCTTGCCGAACTCGCTGCGCAGGATCGCCGCGCACATTTCCTTGACCGTGGTCTTGCCGTTGCTGCCGGTGATGCCGAGCAGCGGAATCGGAAAGCGGGCACGCCAGGCGGCGGCCAGCTGGCCCAGCGCCAGGCGCGTGTCGTTCACCGCGACCAGCGGCAATCCGGGATTGGCCGCGGCCCAGCTGCGTTCGACCATGGCGCCGGCGGCGCCCTTGGCCAGCACTTCGGCGACGAAGTCGTGGCCATCGAAGCGCTCGCCCTTGAGCGCGACGAACAGCATGCCGGGTGTCACCGCGCGCGAATCGCTGCCGACCGAGGGGAACTCGACATCAGCGCCCAGGTGCGGCACACCAAGTACGGCGCCAGCCTCGGAAAGCCGCATCATTGACCCACCCCCCGTCCCCCGCCCCAAGGGCAGGGGTGACTCGGGTTCGCGACTTCGTCGCTCCATATTGCTGGCTGCGCCATCCTTGGGGCGGCCCTTCGAATGGCGCTCATCGCCGTGCCTCCAGCGCCGACTTTGCGGCCGCGAGGTCGGAGTACGGGTGGCGCACGCCGGCGATTTCCTGGTAGGGCTCGTGACCCTTGCCGGCGAGCAGGATCACGTCGCG